>CAUJKL010000690.1 GCA_963204995.1 Planctomycetota bacterium
ATTGTCACGTTCGAGCAACTTCACAATGTTTACGCAACGAATCTCGTGCAACAACAGGGACCACGAGCGGATACGAGCAACTTCGACGGAGACGCGGCGACCGATAAGTATGTCTTGATCGCCTGGTCCGACCCGTTCGGAGGCAGCTGGCCTAACGCCGATCTGCCCGCTAATCTCTTCAATGCGAGTTTCAAGTTCGCCGCCGACCTGCCGATAGGCACGCCAGCCACAATTCACTTGACGGCATCGTCGTCCGCGGCCAGTCACGATTTCCTTGGACAAGACATCCACTTAATCGTGGCCCCGAATGTGTCGCTCGATGTGGATGACAACTGTCGCGCCGACGCCTTGTCGGACGGCGTGATCACGTTGCGCTACCTATTCGGTTTTACCGGTGCAGCATTAGTCGAAGGGGCTCTGCCGCCCGGCGCGCGACGTACCGATCCTGCGGACATCGCCGAGTTTCTCGACGCTGGCCGCGACACAATGCTGGATGTTGACGGCAACGGTGTTGCCGACGCGCTGACGGACGGAATCATGACGTTTAGGTATCTATTCGGATTTCAGGGTGCCGAGCTGGTTCAGAATGCACTCGGAGCGGGCGCGACTCGGACCGATCCGACGGAAATCGTCGAGTTTTTGGACTCATTCCTTCCCATCTGCCCCGTCACGCAGTCCACCATTGCGGCGATTGGCGGTGGCGGCGGCAGGTCGTTGATCGCGGGCGACCCGTCGCAGCAGATCGTTATTCCCAGCGAGTCGCAACTAGCGGTCACCGCAGCCGGCGACTCGTTCTCCTTTGACGTAGACTATTCAACGGCGAGTCCCCTTGACGCAACGCTGACGGGCTTAGGACTGCGGATGCACTTCGACTCAGACCGGCTGGAACTGCAAAACATATCGAACGTCCTCGGCAAGAACTTCGTTCAGCAACAGGGGCCGCTGAATGACACCAGCGACTTCGATGGCGACGCCGAGACCGACAAGTACGTTCTCTTTGCCTGGTCTGATCCCTTTGGCGGAAACTGGCCCGGGGCATTGCCGGCGACTTTGTTCTCCCCGACTTTCGAGGCGACATCCGGATTCACGAGCGGCGAGACTCGAATTAACTTTTCCGCCAGTTCGACCGCTGCCGGTTTTAGCTTTGACGGCACTACTGTTGTTGTCTCGATGGCCCCTGAAAACATGGCACCCACGTTCACGTCCTTCGATGGTCCCATTCAGTCAGCCGACGAGGATCAAACCGTCGAAGTCACGTTTGCTAATCTTGTCGCCCATGGTAACGAGCAGGATACGGACGGAAGCGTTCAGGCATTTGTCGTCAAGTCGGTCGTCGGCGGAACGCTGAGGATCGGTGCCGACCAGTTCTCGGCAACGCCTTTCGAAGCCGGTGTGAATGACGTCGTGGACGCCGGTCGGCGGGCATATTGGACGCCACCGCTGAGTTTGACGGGCGCGCTCGACGCATTTACGGTTGTGGCGCGCGATGATCAGGGCGCCGAGTCGGCGGCGTCGGTCACGGCTCGTGTTCAGGTAGATCAACCTGTCGACCCGACAAAGTTGGCGGCAATCAGCATTCGATTCGCCGATTCGAACGGCAACCCGTTGGAGAGTGTGTCAGTCGGTCAAGCGTTCCAGATCATTGTCGCGACCCAGGATCTGCGGGAAACCAGCAGCGACCAAGGGGCTTTCGGTGCGATCGCCGATTTGTTTTACGATACTTCACTGACCGATGTCGAGAAAGTTACGCACCTGTCCCCGTTCACGATCTTCACCAGCGGAGACATCCATGACGATCAAGGCCACATTGACAACGTCGGGGGATTGGACGGGCTCCAGCAACCCGCGACACGCGCCCCACAAGATATTGTCATCTTGGACGCCGTTGCGACGGCGGCGGGCGATCTGCTTGTGAGCAGCGCGCCAGGCGAGAGCCCGGTGATTTTTAACCTGCTGTTTGGGATCGATCGGGATGTTACGGCCAGCACCATCTTTGGCGAAGCGTCGCTGGCGATCCGCGTTCCGGAGATTACCATTACGGACGTCAGCCGCTCGGAAGGAAACGACGGTGAAACCGAATTCCAGTTCGAAGTCTCCCTCTCGCGGGCACCGGCAGGTACGGTGACTGTCGACTGGAGCACCGGCTTCGACGGCACGGCCGGTTCGGACGACTATCAGGATCCAGGGGGCCGTCTGACATTTACGCCCGACGGCCCATTGACCCAAACGATCACGGTCGATGTCGTTGGAGATCACGAGGTCGAGGCAAACGAGGAGTTTGAAGTCAACCTGTCGCTAAGTGGCGGCGATGCGGAGCTTGTCGATGCGGTCGGAGTGGGAACAATTGTGAATGACGACATGGCCCGGATCAGCGTTTCGGATGTCGAAGCCTCCGAATCAAGCGGCGTCATCGAGTTTACCGTGACTCTCTCGGCACCCGCTTCAGAAGAAGTGACCACAACAATCGAAGTGGTCGACGGCACGGCCGATCCGCGCGACTATCCCCAATTCAATCGGAGCGTCACGTTCCGGCCTGGCGAAACCACCCAAACCGTGACGATCGAGTTGACTGATGATGACGTGGTGGAAGCCGACGAAACAATAGTTGTGGCCCTGAGTCAGCCGCGACTGGCCGGGGACATCGACGATACGAAAGTGACCCTGGGAAACGCACTTGCTACGGGAACGATTCGCAACGACGACGCGGCAGAGATCAGCATCACGGATGAATCCGAATTCGAACGTTTCGGCACCCTGCGATTTGCAATCTCGCTTTCGGCTCCGGCCTCGAAAGAAGTCACCGTGGTTGCCAACACGTTGAGCGATTCGGCTGATGCCGGAGCGGATTTCTCAGCGCTGCGCAATCATATCGTAACATTTGCTCCGGGGGAAACGGAACAAATCCTCGAGGTGGAGATCCTGGATGACGAGTTGGTCGAGCGGGACGAGGTGATGACTTTGGAGTTGAGCAACGCCCTCTTCGGCGACGCAATCGACTTGACGCGTGTCACCATTGCCAAGCCGACTGGTACGGGCGCGATCGAGAATGACGACGCTGCCACGATCAACGTGGCGGACGCCTCGCGCGTCGAAGGTCATCAAGGCACGGCCCAACTGACATTCGAGATTTCCCTTTCCCAGCCGTCCGCCCAAGAGGTGACTGTGGCCGTCAGCACGGTGGACGGTTCGGCGATGGCGGGTTCCGATTATCAGCCGCTGCACGATCATCTTGTAACATTTGCTCCCGGCCAGACCCGACAGTCGGTGTCGGTCGAAGTCGTCGGCGATACGTTGCCGGAAGTGGCAGAACAATTCGGCTTGCAGTTGAGCGACGCGCGATTTGCGGGAGAAGCCAGCAGTTCTCGCGTCGAGATCGACAACGCTCGCGCGACCGGGACGATCCTGCCGGACGACGCAATGCTGCAAATCGATGTGGCCTTTCGCGACCTGCAGGGGAATCGTCTGGAGCAGGTCACGCTTGGTCAAAAGTTCGAGATCGTGCTGACGGCAACCGACTTGAGGCGGGACGGCGTTGAGCAGGGAGTGTTTGGTGCGCTGGCCGACGCGCTGTTCGATACCGAGTTGATTGACATCACCAAGGTGCGGCACATCGCCCCGTTCGATCAGGCAGTCAGCGGGACGCACGACGAGCAAGCCGGGATCGTTGACAATGCAGGTGGCGTCCAGGGACTCGACCAACCCGCGACACGCGCTCCGCAGGCGTTCCTGGTACTCGAAGCGGTTGGTGTCGCCGCCGGCCGACTCACCGTGCAAACACGTCCCGGCAACGATGCGGTGGTCCGAAACCTGCTGTTCCGCATCGACGAGGATGTGTCGCCGTTGACCGACTTCCGATCCGGTTCCCTTCAGTTGGGACTGGCGGACCTGGTGGCAACGGGTTTCGATGTCGAATCCGATCATGTGCTGCAGGGGCAGACAACTGCGACCTTTACCATCACAAATCGGGGAGATGTCGCGACCGACTCGTTCGACGTGCAATTGTTCCTGTCGGACGACGCAGTGATCGGCAGCAGCGACGACGGGTTGATCAAAACGATGACCTTACCGGGACTGCAGCCAGGCCAATCGACCAGGGTGACTGTCGACTTGCAGTTGGATGTCGCGACCCTGTTTCGGCGTGCGAAAGCCGACGACCCAACCGGGCAGGGCGACGGCTTCATTTCAACGAGCGAGGAGTTCATTGGCTTGGTCATCGACGCCGAAGGTTCGGAGCGCGAATCCGATCGTACGAACAATAGCAATCAAGGTCAGGGCGTTGACCTCGACAATGTCACCTACGCTCCTTGGGACGTGGATGGCGACGGAGTCGTCAGTGGGCTCGACGCCATTTTTGTGCTGAATCGGTTGGGGCAGGACACCCAGACCACCGACGGACGTGCGGACTTGGATGGAGACGGAATCGTCACGAGCTTGGACGCGATTGCAGTCGTGAATCGGCTCGGATACCTGATCAACGGCGACGTGTTCGAGCAGTCCAACGAAGCGGCTTCACTTGCGGAAGGCGAGTCGGTGACTGAGGTGAGGCACAACGAAAAGTTACCAACGGATGCGAACGGAGACGGTGTCACCAGCCCCATCGATGCCCTTCAGATCATCAACTCGCTGGAAGGTTTTGGAACGCCCGGGACCGGATATCTGGACGTGAACGGAGATGGTGAAGTCACGCAGGCGGATGCTGACGCGGTGATTGATTCTATAAACGACGCCTCGGATGACCGCTCGCCGCGTAACGGAACAAGTGTGGCGCAAGCTGTGCAAGAAGGTGGCCCGAGCCAGCTCTTGCCGACGCCCGAGGCAGAAAGACGGACCGACACTGCGTCCCAGAACGACACGAATGTTTTGCCGCAGCTCGCGGCGGGTCGCGAGTCCATTCAGCAGCCTGCTGTGACCTCCGCCACGCTGATGCCCCCTCGCGACGCAGTGTTTGGCGATGGAGCTACCGATGTGGCTGCCCCCGCAGACGAACTTGAAGCCGCGTTGAATCTGATCGCAGACGACATCACCGAGTCTTGGGACGGCATGCTGGCGTAACACGGGCAGCCCTGGAGCATTCTGCCGCTCGCCGACCGCACTCTGCATCTAGGAGTGCGGTCGGCTCATTTCTTGATCCGCGGATCGGTTTTCGCGGACTGCGGAACAATTGTGAGACAGTCGCCACGTTTTTTGGCGGTCAGCCAGCTTGTGACGCGAGTAGCCGAATAAGATCCCCAATCCAGATGCCTCCCGACAGGAAGACAGTCACATGAAACGGCAAGATCTCGGCGACTCGAAAGTCTCCAAATTGCAACGCCTATTTGCTCGGCGACGCCGAAAGCTGCACCACAAGACGCGAAGAATGTTCTTCGAGGGACTGGAGCACCGCCAGTTGATGGCGAACGACTTCGCGCACGCGATCGGCCCCATGCCAAACGACCACAGTGCCTTGTCGTCAGCCGCAATGCCGTTGTTCGCCTCCTCCGAGTCGTACGTGACGAGCGGCGGCGACGACGCTGCCTGTCCCGTCTCGCCCTGTAGCTCAACCACGGTCGAAGCCGCTGTTGCCACGCCAACTGCGGGCTGGAAACTTCAGATCGAAGAAGTTTATCGATTCGAGAACCAGCTGTGGGTTCTCTCGTCGCTACAGAAGCCGGCCCCGAGTCGTGCCGTCGCACAGTTTCTTACACGAGCGAGTGACCAAGTCGCCGTTGCGTCCGAGTCGCTCCCGACTCACCAATTCGTGGTGAGCCCGACTCTCGACATCCACGACGACGGTGTTGCCAACGTCGCCGATGTTAACGAGTTTCATCTTCAGTTCTCGCGGGTGGACGCTGATTTGCTGTTTTCCCGCAATCAGCGCCCCGTCGTCGCCGAAGCTTTGGCGGATGTTTCCGCGGAAGAAGATGCGCCACAACGCGTGATTAGTTTGGCTCATGTCTTTATCGATAGCGAGGACGGCAGCAATCTTGCGCTGACCGTAAGCAGTGACAATCAAGAGCTGGTGGCGACATCGCTTAACGGCACCGACCTGCTGCTTCAGTTCGGTGAGAATCAGCACGGCACGGCGACAATCACCGTCACGGCGAGCGACAGTGCAGGCTTTACGGCAACCGATGAATTCGCGGTGGAGGTTGCCTCGATAAACGACGGTCCGCGCGTGACGATGACTCCCGGCACGGTATCGCTGACGGACGCATCGCCGACCGCATCGATCGACTTGGCGACCGTGTTCTCGGACGTTGACGACGTCACGTTAAACTACCGTCTCGTGTCGAGCGACGCGGAGTTGATCGCGGCTGAAATCGCCGGAACACGTCTGCAACTGACGGCCGCTGCCAATCGCAGCGGCGAGGGAACGGTAGTCATTGAGGCGCGCGATGCGGCCGGGCGAGTGGCGACCGTTGACGTTTCCGTTTCCGTCGGCCAATCGAACCACGCAACTTACCTCATCGTCGCGGACCAAGTGCTCGATTATCGAGGACGGAGTGTCGTGACTGTTCGCGGGGCTGCGAGATTCAAAGACGTGAGCGTGACGGCAACCAATGAGCAGTTGCTCCCCCCAGAGGACGTGTCAGTCAGAACGGTCGGGAGCGATCTCGAAGTCGAGATCCAGCACCGTTCCAATGACTACGGGATGAGCGCCATCACGTTATCGAATGACGGACTGATGATCGCCGAATTCTCGGCGATTGTCTTGCCACCGTCCGACGTGACTCGCGCCGAGGCGGGAACGCTCAACCTGAACGTCGATCTGAACGAGGGTGTTGGGAACCAGACGCTCAGCGTTTCCTACAATGATCGCGCCCTCGCCTATCTGGTTCGGCAAGGAGCTGTCACTTCCAGTGACGCCGTCGCGCTCAGCCGGCCGACCAACCACAACAACGGGCTTGACCCGGTCGAGTTTACGAATTCGCACTGGCAAACGGTCCACGCGACCTCAGCGGAAGACGGCAGTCGCACGACGCAGCATGCGTACACGTATTACGGAAGCGTTTCCGAGACCGCAGTGCCCGATGTCTTCGACAGGATTGATTCCGGACTTCAAGCGGTCGCGCACATCACGGACGTCATCGACAAGCGATTCGACAACGTCGCTGACAACATCATCGACAAGGCGAAAGACAAATCTATCGAGGCCGTGTTTAAGCACTCCGTACAAGGGATCAATCTGCTGATTGACGCAATTGACCCGGAGAACGACATCGATCTGAATCCCGCAGGCGATTTGGTCTGGGGCGTCACGTCCTTGATGAAGGACTTCGGCGGATTGGCGATCGAGTTGGTCAAACCGTCACCTGACAAATCCGACATCGTATTTGCGTCGATTCAATTTACCAGTTCCTTGGTGAGCCTCGCCAATACCGTCCGGCACATGGCCTTTGATAAGTCCGTAGCCGCAGTCGCCGATTCAGTCGCGGAAAGCGCGACGGGAATTGTCGGCGGTATTCTCAGCCGCGTCGCGGAATTAGGCGCGAGCACGGGCCTGAACGAGGCGATGGCCGCCATTCCGGCCACCAGTCAGCTAGGAAGTTCGCTCAAGGGATACGCCAATAAATCGGTCGAGGCGGAGGAGGTTCTGGATGCAGGATCGGAAACTTATCAGAAGATTGCGCTCGCGAAGGAGTACATCACGACCGGCATTCAGATTGCCGACCACATCGAAGCGATTTGGAAAGAACTGTTCGGCCCAAGCGACCTGTACGTGGACAAGGACGGTGTCGAACGCTCCTGGGGTGCCGACCAGCATCGATACCCGACTCCCGGCAAGGACAATGCCACGACCGGCAGTGGAGACAATCTCGTTGAATCCGGCGCGGGAAATGACAAGATTCAGACAAATTCAGGAAACGACCGGATCTTTGCCGGTGCGGGTGACAATCGGATCGACGCGGGTTCCGGAGCCGACTTCATTCGGGACGGTGGAGGCGACAGTTTCATCCGCGCGGGCAGCGGCGCGGACGAGGTCGAAGATTACGGAGGCAACGACGTCATCAATCTCGGGCCCGGACAGGACACTCTCATATATCGCAGCTTGGAGATCGGGCGCGACCTGGTCTATGACGTCGGCCGCAGCGGTGAGATTCAGCTGCTTGCAATTTCGCAAGACGACATCTCGTACGCGAAGCGGGGAAATGATCTTGCCATTTCGATTGCAAAAAGCGGCGTTGCACTGAACGACGAAATTCGCATCGTCGACTTCTTCCGTAACGAAGTGACCGATTGGGCACTCCGAACGAAAGACGGTCCGGTGATCGATCTTCGCACAGTTACCGGGCGGCTCAGCCATCAGAACTCCGCGCGACTGGCTCTTGAATCGTACCGGGAGATCTCGACCTACGTGGATTCGCTGCCTGCCGGTCTGCATCACACAGCCACGGTCACGGATGCTTCGACAGGCCTTAATGCCGAAGTGTTCATGGGAAGCGCCCGCGACGGCTCCGTCGGGACATCGCATGCTTATGTCGTGATTCGGGGCTCCGAAGTTAGCCTTCAGGACTGGCTGATCAACAACACACAAGCCGGACTTCCCCAAGCAAACGCACTCATCAGCGCATTGAATTCTCAGCTCACCGTCGAGCAACTTCAGTCGATCACGCTGGTCGGCCATTCCGCAGGCGGGATGGTGGC
>CAUJKL010000691.1 GCA_963204995.1 Planctomycetota bacterium
GAGACCCGTCCTACCCTGGAGTGCCGCTGCTGCAATGGGCTCCAGAAACGGTTGCAGCACGTCGTAGTGTCCGGCCCCGTCCCGCTTCCACGATTGACCCGCACGAGCGACGACAATATCCAGACTGGGAATCACCACGACCAAACTGTCGTACAACCCCCATGTCCAATACGCATCACGCGGCACATCCTTTAACGTGCCATCGGCATTGTTCCACCACAGCAATCCGTAATGGTCCGACGCGTTGCCGTAATTTGTCGGATCGACTTCCGGCAAGCCGACGACGGCAGGCACGGTCGTGCCTGCTCGTTTCACGAAGTCGGCAGGCAGAATCCGCCGGCCGTTCCACATTCCGCCGCGCAGATACAGCAACCCAAACCTCGCCATGGCATCGACGTTGGCACTGATGCCCGAACCGAATTCGCGACGCGGAATGCCGTCAATGTTTTTGTCGCGATAACTGTTGTTTCGCCAGACGAGATCCGTCCGCTGAATGCCGAGCGGCGTGAACACTCGATCGAACAACAGTTCGTCGACGTCCTGCTTATAAGCCAACGTCACGCATTCGGCCAACCAGTTTGGTCCGCCGTCGCTATACGCCCACTTTGTTCCCGGCTCGAAGATCAGCTTTTCGTACCCGCCCGGTTTCTCAAAGCCCGCTGTCTGCGAAGCCAGGTGTAGGATCGTGATCTGATCGATCCATCCGGTTTCGGCATTGCTTGCAGGCGGCGTACCGAAACCGGGATGATGTTGCTTGACTTTGTCCGTCAGCGCGATCTTGCCGTCGAGGATCGCAATCCCCAGGGCCGTCGCACCGAAGGATTTTGTTGACGACTTCAGATCGTAGCGCTTCGTCAGATCGCCCCACGACATCACTAGCTTACCGCTGCGCGTGATGTATCCCGACCCGCCGCCAGTCAACGCGTAGTCACGAGCCTTTTCAAGCTGCGTGCTATCGAGCCCGACCTCTTGTGGCTCCACGACCGTCCATGCCGGCACCGGCCAGACTTCCGCGGCGTCTGCCACCAGTGGAAGAACCGCTGTGGCAATAAAGAAAGCGTTGACCACCAAACACTGCAGCCGTTCACACATCATGGACTGAAATCTCTTATACACGAATGGAATCTACGGATATCATCTTAGGTTTTTCCGGAGCGAGACGATCTTTGACATCCATCGCGGCCAGCATCGTGTTGTAGACGTCGAGTCCTTCTGCTCCGACATCCAGGATCAGGCGCGTCTTGAATCGGCCGCCGGCACCGCTGATGGCGTGAAAGACCTCCGACAGGTTTTAAGGTAGGACCGTCACGACGGCGCGTCGATAACCGGTAAGACTGGGTCGACCCCCGTCTTGAACTTCAAGCACGATGTGGATCGTTGCCGGTTCCGTAAGTCGGGGAACGGTCAATGTGGTTTGTGTTCCTGTTTCAGAGGAAAGTGACACTTGCTTCATAAGGCAACCTAGTCTCACGACATAGATATAGCCGAGGGCAGACGTCTCCGAGCGCTATCGACAACTGAGATCTCAGTCACATCTCACGCAGTGTACTCGATTATCGAGGCGACGCAAGCTGGACCGTTCTCGCAACTCGACTCATTGGCCACTCGCGGCAGCGCTGCGTGTTGTGGGCGTGTTCGACCCGTTAGCTTGATCGCGGTTGCGATGCCAAGTGGGGTAAGCTTCCGGCTTGCCATCTGCTCAGAAACGCAAGTTGGCGGGCGCTGATCGAAGGCTCCTGGATCTCGCTCAGCGGTGTCGCGGTTCTGCTGGCCGGGCGGCATGCGACAGAACATCGAGCGTGTCCCGCCAGACCCTGCGGAAAGTGCGGTGGCAATCTGGCCTAACGAATCGGGCCTTCATCACCAACATCGCTTTCCCTTTGTTGTGCTTCGCGTTCTGCGCGGCGCGTCCAGTATTCGTCTGTGGCGATGGCTGCGAATGTTGCGCCCGCCAACACGCCAAGCTCAACCATCAACGCGACAAATCCATAGCGGTCCACGATCTCGACAAATCGCTTGCTCGAAGGATCTTCTTGAGCACCGAGGCTCGCGTCGCGCCCCTTGATCGTCATCACAAGGTAGGAACACGCGGTAACTACGAAGATCACCCCCGCGATCAAGAGCACGATGTAGAAGGGGTTAGTCGGTTTCGATATCGATGCCATCGGCCTAGCGTCCAATAATGTAGCGATGAGGATCGACCTCGCGACGCAAAGTATCCAATTGTTCGGTGGTCGGTTCGGCAGTGACTTCCAAAGGCGACCGGCAGCCGAGTTCAAACTCGGTCTCGGCCTGGACTTGATCGACGGTCACTCCGGGATGCAAGGATTCGATTTGCATCCGCTTGGTTTCGTCATGGAATCCCAATACTGCCAAGCTTGTAATGACTTTGTAAGGGCCAGTTCCCGGTGGCAATCCGGCAGCTTCTCTGGCACCGGGACCGTCGAGATAACCGGGTGTTGTCACGAAGTCGAGCTTTTTCACGAAGCGGCGGCGATCGTGAGGTGTGATCACTAGGACTCGCCAGCAGAGTGATCCGAGATCGCTGGCACCTCCACTGCCGGGCAGACGGACTTGCGGTCGTTGGTAATCGCTGCCGATCATCGTGGAGTTGAGATTGCCATAAGCGTCAATTTGAGCACCGCCCAGGAACGTATAGTCGACCATTCCTCGCTGGCAGGTTTCCATGATGTCGCTCATGCTCGTGGCCATGAGACCTTCGTAGAACGCACGCGAATCACCAACACTGATCGGCATGCGTGGAAGACGCGGTCCGACCCCGCCCGCTTCGAACATCAAGGTCAAGTTCGGTGCGGTCGTTTTCTGGGCCAGCATCGCAGCCGCGCAAGGTGCGCCCGTACCGACGGCGACCATCGTGCCATCTTCCAGTGTGCTGGCAGCGGCACAGATCATCAGTTCCATCGGAGTGTAAGAGTGAGTGTTCAAATCTCAAATCTCAAATCTCAAATCTCAAATCTCAAATCTCAAATCTCAACGTTCGGTTCGAGTTCCTGCTTTCGTAGTTCATCCATCCGCGCCGCGCCTCCGCTGCGTTCTAGGTACTCTTCGAAATCGGTCGTCCCAAAGATCAGTCGATCAATGAATGCGAGATACGCATCAACGTCACGTTCGACGGTCAGCCATTCACGTAGGTGTATTTCGTCGGAATAGTACTCGTACGGCATGTTACCTGGATAGCTGCCGCAGGGAACCTGGCATACCGCATCGACACAATAAAAAGGAATCGCCGTCGAAGTCGGGTCGCGACGAATTTCTTCGTTCGAGATCAGACGCTCGCAACTGACAATCAGCTTCTTCGCCGCACGTGCCACGTGCCAGTCCGAAACCGAAGTCCCGCGGATTCGACAGTTGCCGAAGCGATCGGCTTCGTGAACGTGAATCACGGCAACATCAGGCCATAATGCGGGGACGACCGTCAGCTCTTGCCCCGTGTACGGAC
>CAUJKL010000692.1 GCA_963204995.1 Planctomycetota bacterium
AATCAAGGACAGCTAAATCTGTTGCTGTTGTTGTTGCTCTCCGGAGGTTGGCTCGCGACACGCGACGGACGCTCGGCCACAGCGGGCACGCTGTTGGGAACGGCCATGGCGATCAAGTTATTTCCTGGCTATCTATTCTTGTACTTCATCGCTAGACGTGATTGGGTCGCCATCCTCTACGGTGGACTGGCATTCGCATTGCTCAATGCGTTGACCGGCGTGGTGCTCGGTTGGGACTGTTTCCGCGACTATGCCGTGGAAGTGGTTCCCAAGGTCGGCGAATTTCGTGACTTTTGGCCCAACGCATCAATTGCCGGTTTCTGGAGCAAGTTACTCGATGGCAGCAGCGGCCATGTGGTGCCGTTGATGCACGCTCCGCTGCTTGCCCAACTCGCCAGTGGGCTCAGTTGTTTGGCGGTGACTGCCGCTTATGTCTGGCGTGCGTGGCAAGCCGAGTCGACCGAACGCCGCGACGTCGCTTTCGGCCTCGGTATTGTCGCAATGCTGTTGGTGTCGCCGATCACTTGGGATCACTACTTTCTACTGCTGACGCTGCCCCTGGCGATTCTTTGGAAAAGGCTTCCACCCACGATTGGCAGCCGATGGGCGATACTTGCGGTCATCGTGGTGCTGGTCGTGCTCAATCCAAAACACATTTGGGATGCCACGGTTTCCGGTGACGGTGAGCTGGTCACGGATCCGTCTCTGACGGTGTCCATCGCTCAACCCTGGCAAACGCTGACGGTGATTTCGTACCAGTTCTACGCGTTGCTGGCGCTGTTTGTGTTCGGCTGGCGAGCGATGCCAATCGAAGCAAGCTCACTTGGCTCGACAGCACATGAAAAGCACGAAACGGTCGCGGCGAACGACGGAATCGTTACCTGATTTCAGAGCGACGAATCGCCACGTCCGGAGCGATTTCAGCCAGCACCTCTTCCAGTGCCGCCGAGTCGGTCCCTGGCTTCTTGCGGTGGAGACCGTCATGCGGTGCATCCGTCCTTCGCTGCTGAAACGTCGTGGATATCCGACGCCTGGAAGCCTCGGCACCGAGCTGATCCGAAGCGGCGTGGTCGTGCGGTCGTGTGCCGCTCCGGCCCACTTCCGCTGGTCGACCCCAGCCAGATTGTGATGGATCACGCGGCGCGAAACTGGAGGTTGCTGACAACATGGGAGGCAACCCGACCAGCGGCGGATCGGCGTCGCCTGCGGCTTCCCCTTCGGAACCAGAAGTTCCAGATTCGATGGCATTGATGACCTGGAGGACGTCGATGGGCGCGATGAAGTCGTCGCCGCTGACGTCAAAATAAGGCGGCGGAACGTTATTGCCCGACGGTGGCACCGGCAAGGCACGCGAGCCAGCTCGTTCGAGCTCGTTGATGACGAGCAACACGTCCAGCGGCACCACGAATTTGTCGTCATTCACATCGAACCGATTTCGCGGGTTCTGCCACGGATGTAACGACTGGGACACGATGCCGGCGTCGAGCGTCGTGTTTCCCGTGACACCGTTCACTACAAAGACGGCGGTGCGACCGGTGACGACATCGACATTGCTATCGAGTTCACTTGAGCCTTGTAATGGCTGGGTGAAGTGGAATGCATTCAATTGTGCAGGCAGGCGGAACTCCAAATAGTAACTCCCCGCCGCAATATCCGCGAACGAAAAGCGACCGAGCGCATCGGTCACATCGGTGCCGAGTGAGACATCGTTGGCGTTGATCGTGCCATCGACGGTATCGAATAACTCGACAACGACATCCGCGGCTCCTACTTCGTCGACGCCCTGAACACCGTTACCATTCGTGTCGCGCCAAACCCGGTCTCCGATTAGGTTCTGAGTAAGTTTCGAAAGGAAGACGGCGGATCCCGTCGCACCCGGATTGGTCAATTCAAACTTACCTCCGCTCGGATCGAAGTCGGTGGTGCCGAGAAAGGTGCCCACCGTAAACACGCTGCCGGTACCGTCGATCGCGATGCCAGCGGCAGCTTCAGAATCGTTACCCGCCAGCGTGGCCTGCCAGGTCAAAGCTCCCGCAGCATCGTAGTTCCGCAGTTCGACATTGCCGTTGGCGGTGGCAAGGTCCGCCGCCAGGAAGACGTCACCGCTTGGCGAAACCGAAATGCCGCGCCCGCTCTCGGGACGGGTGCTGTTGGTGCCAATCCCGCGCGCCCACTCAAAGCTGCCTTGACGATGTAGTTTTGCCACGAACGCGTCCGATCCCACCAAATCGGAATCCGCGGCGATGAGTTGGGAGCCGGCACCCAACTCAAAAAAATTGGCGACGCCGGTAAAGCTGCCGGTCGTGTAAATGTCTCCTAACGCATCGACCGCCACGCCGGTCGCGACATCGAGGCCCGTTCCGCCGAGCGATCTGGCCCACACCGAACCGCCACCGGCGGTCAGTTTGGCAACGAATCCGTCGCGTCCGCCCACACTCGTCAGGTTCCGCGTTCCGGCGCTGGGATCGAAATCGCCAGTCAGTTGATAGTCGCCCACGACGATGACATTTCCAGCCGTATCCACCGTCACGGCCGACGCCAAGTCGGCACCGGTGCCGCCCAACGGTCCCGCCCAAATCAATTTGCCGTCGGTACCCAACTTCGCGACGAAGCCGTCTAAGTCGCCGTGCGTCGTTCGATTCGCGGTGCCAACTCCTGGATCGAAGTCGATGGTTCCATCAAACGCGCCAACGGCAAGCACCTCGCCGGCGTTGTTGACGGCCACGCCGCGTCCTTCGCTGAAACCGTTCCCCGCAAATGCACCTGCCCATTGAAATTCGCCTGAACTATTAAGCTTCAACACGAACGCGTTGCTTTCGCCACCGCTGCTCAAATTGAACGTGCCGGTTCCGGGATTGAAATCGGCCGTGTTCTGAAACGCGCCCACGACGAGCACGTTGCCGTTCGAATCCACGGCCAGGTCGCGGACGAAATCGAATCCGCTGCCGCCAAAGCTTCGAGCCCAGATCAACGATCCGGTCGAAGAATACTTGGCCACGAACGGATCGACTTGCCCGACACTGCTTAGCTGGCCCTGCGGATTGCCCGCTGCCAGATCGATCGTGTCGCTGAAGTTGCCCGCCACATAGACGCTGCCATCACGATCCGTGGCGACCGCTTCGGCCCCGACACCAAAATTCGAACCGACGTTGGCTCCCAACGCGAAGCCAAAGTCCGCGTTCAGTAGCCGACGTTGTTCGAGCGGTTCACACGACAAGCCTCGACGCTGCCGACGCGGCGGATGGGATTGCTGGTTTCGAAAGCGACGCATCAAACTGTTCCCCTTAACCGAGGTGCCGCGAAGTCCGTCGCTTGAAGACATAAGTGGCAATCCGCGCCAATGTGTTGAAGTATAGTTAAGCACAGTCCCGCAACCAATTCGCCAAATCGGTGAGTGCCGATTTTGTTCGAATTAGAAGTTAGCTTCGAAACCGTCTTGATCACGTAGCTCGGACACTGGCTTAAGGCGGCTTCGCCGCAAAGTGGGGTAAGCTTCCAGCTTGCCATCGGCTACGAAACGCAGGCACTAATCGGATCATTGCGCAATCCACAAGCATCGTTCGTCGCGAGGCTCAGTCGTTGAAAAATAAATTTAGCGGCCAATGAACACAAACCCAATGGGAGCCGCATGCGCCCCGCAAAAGTAGTTTTTTAAACTGAGG
>CAUJKL010000693.1 GCA_963204995.1 Planctomycetota bacterium
CCCACCATCCACCACGCGCCTGGCCGCGGTCGGAAGCTTATCCCTGTCTCAAGGAAGGGCCGTGGCTCGAAGACTGCGGGATTCGCGTGCGCATGCCGGATTGGTGGAAGACGCGACCGCGGCCGCGCGTCCGGGTGACGATCGGCGACAGCCAGCAAAAGCATTTCGACGCTCGAGGAATGTTGGACTTCGAAGTGCACTTGGCCATTGGAGACCAGGAATTAACGGCAGCCGAGTGGCAAGAGTTAATGGCTGCCGACGATGGATTGGTGCTGCTGCGGGGACAATGGGTCGAAGTCGACCGCCAGCGTCTGAACGAAGCACTTGAGCATTGGAAGCAAGTCGAAGCGAGTATCCCGGACGGTGTGTCGTTTGTCGAAGGAATGCGATTGCTCGCCGGCGCGCCGAAAGATTTGGCCGACGACGATTCGGGGCTCGACGAGCAACGCGACTGGTCGTTCGTGCAGGCGGGCGACTGGCTGGGGAAACTGCTCGCGGATCTGCGTCGTCCCGAGCAACTGAACGCAACCGTGCCCGGAAGTGAATTGAAGGCCACGCTGCGTGAATACCAGCAAGTGGGCGTCAGCTGGCTGTCGTTCTTGTCCAGTCTGGGGCTGGGTGCTTGTTTGGCCGACGACATGGGACTCGGTAAGACGATTCAAGTCCTGGCACTGTTGCTCCAATTGAAGAAGCAGCGGAAGCAGCGAAGCAAGCCATCGCTGTTAGTGTTGCCAGCTTCGCTAGTTGCCAACTGGAAGTCGGAGATTGAAAAGTTCGCTCCGTCACTGAGAGCTGCTTTTGTTCATCCATCCGAGTCACCGGCAGATGAATTGAACCGCATGGCCGAAGACCCGGAACGTGAACTGCAAGATGTTGACGTCGTGCTGACAACCTATGGCATGTTGCTGCGTCAATCGTGGTTGCTTGATCTTAAATGGCAAGTGGTTGTCTTGGACGAAGCACAGGCGATCAAGAACCCTGCGGCTCGGCAGACGAAATCGGTCAAGCGAGTGCAGGCCGATGCGCGTATCGCATTGACGGGAACGCCGATCGAGAACCGCTTGTCGGACTTGTGGTCGTTATTTGACTTTCTCTGTCCAGGACTATTGGGCTCGCAGAAGAAGTTCAAAGAATTTGTGAAGCATTTGAACGCGAGAGAGCAAGACAATCGTTATGCCCCGCTACGCAGCCTGGTTCAGCCTTACATCCTGCGCCGCATGAAGACGGACAAACGGATCATTGCCGATCTGCCAGACAAGACCGAAGTCCGAGCTTACTGTGGGCTGAGCAAACGCCAGGCGGCGATCTATACCAAGCTGGTGAAAGAATTGTCGGTCGCGCTGAAGGGGCTTGACGGAATCAAACGAAGCGGCCTCGTGCTAGCTTACCTGATGCGGTTCAAGCAACTTTGCAATCACCCCGGTCAGCTGATTTCTGATGGTTGCTTCGAGCCGCAGGATAGCGGCAAGTTTCAACGGCTGGCCGAAATCTGTGACGAGATTGCGTCACGCCAAGAGAAGGTGCTGATCTTCACACAGTTCCGCGAGATGACCGAACCGTTAGCCAATTACCTCGCCACCGTGTTTGACCGACCGGGATTAGTGCTGCACGGCGGCACCGCCGTCAAGCAGCGCAAGAAGCTAGTCGATCAGTTCCAGTGTGACGACGGCCCACCGTTCTTTATCTTGTCGTTGAAGGCGGGCGGCACGGGGCTGAATCTGACTGCGGCTTCGCATGTCGTTCACTTCGATCGCTGGTGGAATCCGGCCGTCGAGAACCAGGCCACCGACCGGGCTTTTCGGATTGGCCAGAAGCGGAATGTGCTAGTTCACAAATTCGTCTGTAGCGGTACGATTGAAGAAAAGATCGATGCCTTGATCGAAGAGAAGACACAACTTGCCACCGATCTGCTCGAAGGAGGAGCCGAAAAGTTGCTGACCGAGATGAGTGACAAAGACTTGATCAAACTAGTCTCGCTCGACGTGGATCGAGCGACGGCCTAAGTACGTCAGCCTTTCCAGGCTGACACGCGGACGACCCAGTTGCTGGAAGTCAGCCTGGAACGGCTGACGTACGAGTCGCAGAACTAACGGAGTGATAACCTCATGGGACGATATGGCTATGGATACGGTGGCGGTTACGGTTGGAAACCGTATGTTTCGGTAGCGGAACGACGGCGCAAAGCCGCTAAACAATTGGCAGCTCTCCAAAAGAAAGGCCTGGATGTCCAGCCAGTTTCGATCGCTGGCAACAAGATAGCAAAGACATTCTGGGGCGTTGCCTGGTGCGACCACCTGGAATCGTTTAGCGACTATAGCAACCGTTTGCCGCGCGGTCGAACCTATGTCCGTAACGGCTCGGTGTGTCATTTGGCGATCGCCCAGGGCAGCATTGACGCACGTGTTTCGGGATCAGAGCTTTACACCGTGAAAATTCAGATCACGAAGTTGACCGCAACCAAGTGGAAGGTCATCAAGCAGCAGTCCGCTGGCAAGATCGGATCGCTGTTGGAACTGCTGCAAGGGAAGCTCTCGGATCAAGTGATGCGGATTGTCACGGATCGCAAGGAAGGGTTGTTCCCGCTTCCTAAAGAGATTTCGTTCAAGTGCGACTGTCCGGATTGGGCCGGCATGTGCAAGCACATTGCCGCCGTGATGTACGGTGTCGGCGCACGTTTGGATGCGAGTCCTGAATTATTGTTCACGCTTCGCGGCGTAGATCACCAAGAGCTGATCGCAGTCGATGCCGAGGCCGCGCTCTCGACCGCCACAACCTCGGGCAAGTCGAAGCAACTCGCGGCAAGCGACTTATCCGATGTGTTCGGCATCGATCTTACATCCACCGACGAAGCAAGTCCCGACACGTCGCCTCCGAAGAAACGTAAACGAGTCGCGACAGAGAAGCCGGAAATCACGAAATCGAAGGCGAAGAAGGTCACGAAGAAAGAGGCAGCCGCTCGCAAGAAGAAGTCGCCGACTGAAGCCGCAACCACAGGTGACGCAATTGTGAAGCGGAAGGCCGTCAAGAAGAAAAAGAAATAGATCGCTTCTCAAAGCGTGCGAGACCAATGCCGACTCCGTTCCGCAGACGTTGGTTGCGATTCAGCTTGCGGTCTGTATTGATCGCTTGCCCTAGTCCGCATTTCTCATCGTAGGCCGGACCGAAGGTCGCAACCCCTTGCCGGAGCTTCGCAAACGCAAATAGCTTGAAATCATGGTGTCTCGTAAATCCACTCGACAACTGCGACCGAAGTTCCGGCGGATGCGGCGTTTGCTTCGATCCGGCCTACAACTGATGAGAAATGCGGGCTAGGAGTCTGCCCGAGAATTAATGCGACGAACCTTTTGGGTTGAGTTAGGAGGGATTGGCACTTAGGATTGCGAGCAGTACTAAGGAGAACATGCAACAATTCCTCGCGACGGAGATGAAAGATATGCACGGCGGATGCTAAGGTTCTGACGCTTTTCTGGCTCCCTGCACAGCGATCTTGTTGGATCGGCACGTGAAGTAGTATAAATTGCGCCGAACCGACATGACCACCTCGTGAGGGACCCTTACTTGTCGTTCGCCTCAAAAGCCGTGCCCGATCGAGCACGGCTTCGCAACGGCGAGCTCATCTATGACCGTTTCCGTTCTAATACCGGCCACGCTGCGAGCCTATTGC
>CAUJKL010000694.1 GCA_963204995.1 Planctomycetota bacterium
CGAGTTACGCGTTGTCACCAACTGCTTGAAACGAATCGCCCAAAGACAGGCAGAGCTGTCAACCAGTCAACTCGCAAACACGTAGCTTGACCTCTCCGAGTCGAGCGCCAGCCTGCTCGACTCGGAGAGGTCAAGCTACAACTCGTCGCGGAATAACTTCACACTCGACCATAACTGATGTAGATACCAACTCGGAGGCGCGGATTATGAGACGAATCCTGCTCTTGCTCGTTCCGGTTATTGCAATCGCGTCGTTGTCGGCCGTCGGCCACGGTGACGAACCGGAGAAGGTGATCCGACTCGGCATTATCGGTATGGACACGTCCCACCTGATTGCCTTCACGAGTCACCTCAATAACCCAAAGAACCACACCGCCTGCCGCGTCGTGGCTGGGTTTCCTGGCGGATCCCCGGACTTCAAGGCTTCGGCCGACCGAGTCGACTCGCAGTCTCAATTCACGCTCGGCCCGTGGCTCGAAATGGATGCGCAGCGCGAAGAATTCGTCGGCACTACCGACACGGTTTCGCAAGCTAATCAACTGTTACGGCGCAGTTATCGGCAACCGTTCGTCGTTCCGGAGCAAGTCTGATGAACTGTTCAGCCAGTCGTTTTGCGGTGCTGATTACGTTGGCGGTATTGGACTGCCCATCTGCCAGCGTCGCTCAGGATCGTAGCTTGACTCTCCGAGTCGAGCACGCTGTATCGCCTGCGCCCAACTCGCCATCACTCGACTCGGAGAGTCAAGCTACGTTGGCACCTGCGGGGAAGTCTACGGAGGCAGATACGCCAACAGCGTCACGCGACAAGAATCAGCCTCCACCTGACAACAGCGCGGAGGCAACGCCGCCAGGCACTCCGGAATGGACACCGCTGGCGGTTACCAAGCCATACCGGCCGCCGATCGTCGACGCTCCAATCGTTGCGGCAGGCGAAGTGAAGGACGAGGTGACCGACAACGAGTTGGTCCTGGGCGTGGTCGTCAACGGGGAGGCGCGGGCGTACCCGATCAACATGCTGACCGGCCCCAGCCGCGAGATCATTAACGACACGCTGGGAGGCACGGCCATCGCGGCCACTTGGTGACACCTCTGCCACAACGGCGTAGTTTACGCTCGCTCGGTCAATGGTAAGACGCTGTCGCTTTGTGTTTCCGGCAAATTGTGGAACCGCAGCCTGGTCATGATGGACATCGAGACCGGTTCGTTATGGAGTCACATCCTGGGTGAGGCGATGCAAGGCGAATTAAAGGGAACGCAACTTGAATCGCTGCCTTGCGACATGGTGACGTGGGACGCTTGGCTGCGCGAACATCCGCGGACCACGGTACTCAACCTCTCGCGGAGCAAGCAGCCCGACTATACGAAAGAGTTTTACAAGCAGCCGGAACGGTTCGTGCTCGGCTTCACCGGCAACTACGGCATTCAGCATTGCTCGTTCACGACACTGATCCAACATCCGCTACTGAATGCCGACGCCAGAGGCTTGCCGCTGCTGATCGCTTTTGATCCCGAAAGCACTTCCGCGCGGATCTTTTCACGAAAGCTGGACGACAAGCAACTGACCTTCGCCGCGCACAAGAATGGGCATGTTCGAGACGACCAGACCGGTTCGATCTGGAATCGCGCCACAGGCATCGCGGTCGAAGGACCGTTGCAAGGAAAGCGTCTGGAGCCTCACGTCGGCATCATGTCCTACACCCGCGCGTGGCTGACGTTTCATCCGGACAGCAAGGAGATCACTTCAGCCGCTGCGCCTCCCAAACGTGACGGGGGCGAGCCGCTGAAGTCTGAGCCGAAAGGTGAACCATGATTCGTTGGCAGGTAGTTCGATTGGAACTCAGGACAGCGTTCGTTGCACTGGCAATGCTCACTCTGGCATCGCTCAGATCGACTTCTCCCGTAGGGGCGGCGGAAAGCGATTCGACTTTTCCCGTTCGCGTCTCCGCCAACAACCGCTACTTGGAAGACGCAAGCGGCAAGTCGTTTCTGCTTCAGGGCGACACCGCGTGGAGCCTGATGGTTCAGCTCACGAAAGAGGAGACAGAAGAGTATTTGGAGAACCGGCGTCAGAAGGGGTTCAATGCGATCCTCGTAAACCTCATCGAACAGTTCTATGCCGACAACCCGCCTAAGAATAAGTACGGCGACGAGCCTTTCACGACACCGGGCGACTTCGCCACTGCGAACGAAAAGTATTTCGCCCATGCCGACTGGGTGATCCAGAAGGCCAAGGAGAAGGGAATCCTGGTGGTCTTGAACCCGTGCTATACGGGCTTTTCGCCGAACTTCAAGACCGCCCGCGACGGTTGGGTACAGGCCACCCTGGCCAACGGCCCGGAAAAGTGCCGTGACTATGGGCGCTACATTGGCCGCCGCTACAAGAACCAAACCAACATCATCTGGCAAGCGGGCGGAGACACGACGATTCCCGTCGGTTCGGACTTGGAGAAGAATTGGCTGGAGATTCTGCTCGGCATCCGGGAGCACGCCCCGGACCAATTGTGGAGTGCCCATTGGCTTCGCCACACGACAGCCCTCGATCAGCCGACCTTCGGCCCGCTGATGGACATTGATAATGCCTATGGGTTGAACCGTTCCTATGTGCAGACGCTTCGAGCGTATAACAGAACCCCGCCGAAGCCGACCTTCTTCAACGAGGGGTATTACGAAGACACCGCTCTGAACTCGTCACGGGTTGGCACCCCGCAGCAGATGCGGGCTCAGGCCTATTGGGCACTGCTGTCCGGAGCGACGGGGCATATCTTTGGCAGCGATCATGTGTGGATGTTCGGCGGTCCGCGCGGAACGCCGGGGAACCTGAAGCCACGGCTCGACTGGCGCGCGGGGATGGACCGCCAGCCTTCGCGTGAAATGTTTCATGTCAAGAAGCTCTTTGAAAGTCGCGCGTGGCCGAACCTTGTGCCAGATCAGGACCACACGGTGGTCACCAAGGGATACGGGACGTTCGGCAAAGACGATCGCACCCCCGGAGGCGACTACGTGACCGCGGCGCGCACGACCGACGGGAACTTGGTCATGGCCTATGTCCCTTCGACCGGGACCGGAACGCGGACGATCTCCGTCGACATGGTGAAGCTGGGCGGGCCGGCTGTCGCCCGCTGGTACAATCCGACGAATGGGACTTACACGCCGATCGCCGAGTCGCCGCTTGCCAACAGCGGTTCGCGTGACTTCACGACCCCTGGCGACAACGACACCGGCACGAACGATTGGCTGCTCGTGCTCGAGACCCACGGAAAGGAACAATGATGGCTCTGCACACAGGTCTCTTGAAATTCACGATATTCGATACTATGCCGCAACTGAAGTGATTGACCGGAAACAAGTACAGTTTGAATAGGGAGTGAACCGTGAGGAAGATATTTCTGATTACGATTCTGGTCGTTTCGAGCACGGCGGCAGCTTCGGAAACCACGGCACCTACGTGGACACAGTGGGACCAGGCACTCACGAGTTCTCGAGAGTACGGGAATCCGTTTGCCGACGTCATGGTCTCGGTGGCATACCAGGGGCCGAACGGCGAGTCGTACTCGGCGGGCGGCTTCTGGGATGGGGAAGCAGTGTTTAAGATCCGGGCGATGTTCCCTACTGCGGGACGCTGGACCTGGCGAACCACCTGCTCCGATCCCGCCAATACGGGCCTGCATCATCAATCGGGAATCGTGCAAGTCACACCCTACCAGGGTGATAACCCGCTTCGCCGCCGCGGCTACCTGAAGGTCAAACCAAGCCAGCGCTATATTAGCTACGGCGACGGTACGCCCTTTCTTTGGATCGGCGACACGGCGTGGTCCGCTCCGATGAACGCCTCGTTCGACCAATGGCAGGCGTATGTGCGGGACCGTCGGCAAAAACAGTTCACGGTAGTCCAGATCTTTTGTGCCAGCGACTTTGCCGGAAGCAAGGATGTGCTGGGGAACACGCCGTTCCTTAGCGAAGGACTCAAACAATGGAATCCCGCCTACTGGCGCGAATACGACAAGAAAGTGCAGTATGCCAACGAGCAGGGGCTGGTGGTGGTCGTGATGGGGCTGATGGAGCCGGTGAAACGCTACCCTGACGCAGAGTCGGCCCAGCGGTTCGCTCGCCAACTGGCGGCTCGGCTGGCGGGTAGCTTCGTCATCTTCTCACCCAGCTTCGACAGCAAATCGATGGACTTGGCAGATACGGTGGCGGACGCCGTGCGCGAGGCGGCACCGCGCCATCTGATCACGCAGCATCCGGGCACGGGTTCGGGCGCGGCTAAACACTACCATGGCAAGGCTGTGCTCGATTTCACCGGTCTGCAAACTGGCGCTGGCTGGGGCTCGAAGCCGCCCAGTGCCGCCACTGCCAGCCGTACCGCCGTCGAATGGAGCACCTTGATCTACCGCTTGCAGCCTCCAAAGCCGTTCATCAATTTGGAGGCTCGTTACGACAGCGGCTTCAATCAGGATCAACTCCCCAGGCTCCCTCGCAGTTGCGGATACTGGACGATACTCTCCGGTGCCGCCGGGTACACCTACGGCTGCGCGGGCCTATGGAACTGGGGTGGTTGTTTTGCTGGCAAAGACCCTCAAGCCGGCCCCTGGGATTGGCACGAAGGTCTGAATCAACCCTCCTCGACGGAGATGAAGTACCTGGCCGAGTTCTTTGGCGGAATCGACTGGTGGCGGCTGGAGCCCTGCCCCGAGTTGATCCGCGATCAGCCCGAGGATCCGACACTCCGGATGGTCATGGCGAAAACGACCGAGGGCGATCTGGCTGTCGCCTACCTACCCGACAACCCATCCGTCCGCATCGACATGAAGCCATTCCCAACTCCGATGCAAACTCATTGGCAGAACCCAAAGACAGGTGCGCAACTCGCTGGAGAGGCGATCCCCAACGCGGGCGAGAGCACGTTCTCGCGCCCTTCCGGATGGGAAGACGCTTTGTTGGTGCTGGCTAGGCCGAAGCACCGGTGATTCTTGACAGCAATTACCGAGACCGACCGAAAGGAGCAATGATGGCTGTGCATACAAGTCTCTTGAAACTCACGATATCCATCTCGGTGTTCGGTGCGATCCTGCTGGTCGGGTGGCCGGCATCGAGATCGCCCGCGCGGGCTGAGGTGAAAACGGATGATCCCCGTCCCGTGCAGGCCGCTCCAAGGCTCGGAATCTCGGGAGATCGATTCACGATCGACGGCCAGCCCATTTTTCTGCTCGGGGCAAGCTACTACGACGGCAACGGATGGAAGGCATCCCAAGCCATAGGATAGGACAACCATGAATCGACCTGCTGTGACTCTCTTCACCTGCCTCCTTGTCGGACTTTTGGCAAGTGTGCCTGTGACGTATGCAGCTCACTTCACCTCCTTAATGCAACCGGCCGCAAAGTTTGGCGTTCACGAGATTGTGCTGACCGGCGATGGTCAAGTCGCGAACCCGTTCGATACGGTGGCCACCGTGCAATTCACGCCGCCGTCGGGTGCGGCGAATGCCAAGTCGGTGTGGGCGTTCTACGACGGCGGGAACACCTGGCGGGCTCGTGTCTATCTTGGCGAGACGGGTGCATGGAGCTGGATTTCAACGTGTAAAACCGATGAGAAGTTGCATGGCCAGTCGGGCCAGTTCCGGTGCGAGCCATCAAATCTACGAGGCCGACTGCTTCCGCATCCGAAGAATTCGCGGCAGTGGATCACGGAGGACGGGCGCTGGTTCCTGAACCTGAACGATACGGCGTATTTTCTGCTGTGTGCTCGCGATGGCAACGGCGACGCCGTCTCGGACGAGCAGGCGCGGCAGTATGTCCGCGACGATGTCGCACGGGGTATTACTTCCGTGCGCTGTTTTCTAGCCAGTCGCCGCAGTGGCTTTGCTGAGTCGCAGGAACAGTGGCTTGGTTGGCATTTCGAGGAGCAGTCACTTGATCGACTTCGACTGGAGACTGTGCAGTGTGCCGATCGTCGCATGCGGATGCTCCTGGATGAATTCCCCGATGTCGCGGTGCAGCTCATCATGTTTCCGCTGGAGGCCTACGCTCGCGACGATCGCTTCTGGACGGCGCTGTC
>CAUJKL010000695.1 GCA_963204995.1 Planctomycetota bacterium
TGTTCAGCGCTGCGGCTGCTATCTGCCAGTACGCCAATCAAGGCGATCACCGCATCAGTGCCGCCGGAGCGAAGGTCCACCAGTGCGGTATGGCGAATCGCGGGGTCAGGGTCACTGAGCTTGTCAATTAGCCCCGCGAGATGTGCCGGATCGTGTGATGCCGCATGTGCTGCATCAAGGACGGCCTTGGCGAGCGTCGGCCCTTCCGGCGCGAACCGGCTGTCGCGCGACATCCGCATGAAAATGGCCGATCCCAGTGTCCGGTGCAATTCGACCAGCGTGCCCTCGTCGGGGCTACCGCCCAGCAGTTGGGCGATGTACTTCTTGACTTCGTCCGGCCGGCCCAGATTAACGAGGTTCAGAATCGCGTGACCAAGTTGGTCTGGCGTAGTTGGATTCGACTTGCGAATCGCCAAAACAACGGGATCGGTCTCGCCATCGTCTTTCGGTTTTGCGGCCTTAGTTGTCGAAGTGTCGCCGGCATCTAGCGGACTCGCCCCGCCGGTGCCGCCAAAGGGATCGATGCCACCACCGAAGGGATCCTGTGCCGGCGCAGAACTACTCAGCAAGCTGACGCTCATGAGCAGAGCGATTTGGAATGAATAAAATTTTCTCAACATGATGTCACTCGCGGGTATCTATTCGATACATCCGTGCAAACACTCAATCCATTATCTTCAGTTTCGTCTTCCAACGCTCGACTTGCTTCGCGACTTCAACCGTTGCCGTGGAGCCGTAACTGACAAACGCATCGATCGCTTTGTCAACGCCGAGAATCTCGTACACGCTCTCGTCTAACTCGGGATGCGCTTCCTGATAGTCGCTCAACGGCAACTCGGCCAACGATACTCGCTGATCGAGAGCCTTGCGAACGAGTTGACCGACCAGGTGATGAGCAGTTCGCTGTGGGATGTTGCGGCGAATCAGGTACTCCATGAACGTCGTGGCATCCAAATGGCCGCGATCAAGCCCTGCCGCGATCGACTCGCGATTCAACTCAGCGCCTCGCACCAGCGGCGCGGCGATCTCCAAGCAAGCAGCCACGGTGTCGACAGAATCGAACAGCTGTGGTTTGTCCTCTTGCAGGTCGCGATTGTAGGCCAGCGGCAGGCCCTTCACCAGCACGAGCAACGCCTGCAGATTGCCCACGACTCGCGCTGTCTTGCCGCGGATCAGCTCCATCACGTCGGGATTGATCTTCTGCGGCATGATCGACGATCCGGTGCAAAAGTCTTGCGGGATCTTGATAAAGTTGAACTCGACCGTCGACCACAAGACCCACTCTTCGGCCAGCGTGCTGAGGTGTTCCGCGATGAGCGTCAGGACGAACGCCGTCTCCAGGACAAAGTCCCGATCGCTGGATGAATCGATACTGTTGGCCGACACACCCTCGAATCCCAAGCGGCGGGCGACGTCTTCGCGGTCGATGGGGAGTGACGTACCCGCCAGCGCGGCGGTTCCGAGCGTCGACACGTTGACTCGCCGCCGGCAATCTTGCAGCCGCTGTCGATCTCGCTCAAACTTTTCGCAGTAGGCCAACCAGTAGTGCGGTGCCAGTACGGGTTGAGCTCGCTGCATGTGTGTATAGCCGGGCAGAATCACATCGGCATCGCGGTCGCAGCGGCTGACAAAAGCCCGCTGAAGCTCAACGAGTTTCTCATCCATGTCGTCGATGGCATCGCGAACCCAGAGGCGGAAGTCGGTCGCGACCTGATCGTTGCGGCTTCGGCCTGAATGCAATTTTCGCCCCACATCACCCAGGCGATCGATCAGCGCCTGTTCGATGTGCATGTGGATGTCTTCGAGATCCGTACGCAGCTCAAAGTTGCCTGCCTCGATCTCTGCACGGATTTCGAGCAACCCCTGCTCGATTTGCTGCTGTTCGTCGACCGAGATGATTCCGTTGGCGGCGAGCATCTGGCTGTGCGCGATCGATCCAGCGACATCCTGCGCGTACAGCCGGTGGTCAAAGCTGACGCTTTCAGTGAACTGCTCGACGAGACGATTCGGACCTTCGCCGAAAACGCCAGATCTGGACGGAGTACTCAACCGCTGCCTCGTGTTCTAGCTTACCGATGTAGCTTGCGTAAAGAGACACCAAACTCTTAATGCTAAATGGCTTACGGCGAGGTGTCAACGAGCGGATTATGCCGATTGCGCACAGAATAGGCAGTGGAACGGTTGCCATGTCAGCCACGGAGCAAATTGCCTCGATGGATACAAAGAGTATTGTTATGCGATTGTCGTCGTTCGTGTGTTAGATTAGTGACTTGGTGGGTACACAGGAAAGAATGACGTTGTCGCTGACACAACTTCTTTAGATATTGACTGGGTTATTACGCAGTCGATCGCCGCGCAGGTCACACAATCATGAATACCATCGTCGCTGACACGGGAACTGTACGGATGCCGATTACGCTCACAACGCTTGATGCGTTTCGCGAGTGGATGCATTCGGACGGCGTCTCGGAAGATACTCGAGCCTATTTCTTGGACGGCGAGGTTTGGATTGACATGAGCGAGGAGCAGCTATTCTCGCACAACCAAGTCAAATTCGCGTTGACCATTGCGCTGGGCGGACTCGCCACGTCCCGGGAAACCGGGCGTTATGTGCCAGATGGGATGCTCATTTCCAATGTAGAAGCCAATCTTTCCGCGCAGCCGGATGGTGCCTATGTCAGCTTCGACAGCCTTCGTGTTGGAAAGGTTACGTTCGTCGCGGGGGTGAAAGAA
>CAUJKL010000696.1 GCA_963204995.1 Planctomycetota bacterium
CTTTGCGCAGTTCCGGCAGCACTGTATCGTTGGTACTCAATTGATCTACTGCGGTGCGAGAACTGTCTGCACATCATGCCGGAACAGCGCAAAGCCTCGGTCCGGCCTACTTTATGCTCGAAAGAGATTTAGTTCATGGAAGGCGAAACATTCGAGTGCTTTGATCTGGAGCAAGTAACTCAGCAGATCAGCACGACCCATAGCGTTGCTCCCGCGCAGGTCCGCGCGGCGATCGACTTGCTGGATGCGGGCAATACGCTGCCGTTCATTGCCCGCTATCGCAAAGAAGCGACCAAGGGGCTCGACGAGTTGGCCTTGCGGGCGATCGAGGATGCACTGGCGAAGGCTCGTGAATTGGCACAGCGCAAGACGACGATTCTGAAAACGATCCACGAGCAAGGACTGCTCACGCCCGAATTGCGCAGACAGCTCGAAGACTGTTCGGATAAGAAGACGCTCGAAGATCTATACCTCCCGTACAAGCCGAAGCGGCGCACGAAAGCGACCATTGCACGCGAGCGTGGCTTGCAACCGCTGGCCGATTTGCTGCTCGCTCAGCAACCGTTAAACCGCTCGCGAAGCGACGTGCTGCGCCCGTATGTTTCACTTGAGAACGAAGTGCCAGACGAAGCGAGTGCGTTGCAAGGTGCATGCGACATCGTGGCCGAGGTCTGGTCGGAGGAAGCGGCGATTCGCGGTTGGCTCGCCGAGCAGGCAGCCGGATTCGGAAAAATCGTCTCGAATGTGAAACGCGGGAAGAAGGAAGAAGGCAGCAAGTTCGAAATGTATTTCGAGCACGGCGAGCCGGTGAAGCGAATTCCTTCGCACCGCTTCCTGGCGATGAAACGTGGCGAAGCGGAAGGCGTGTTGCGAGTTGGCTTGGAGTTGGACGATGAGTTTACGTTGCGGAAGCTGAAGCAGCGTCTGGCTCACAATTCGCGATTCGAGTTTCATAGCGACTTGCTGACGACGGTCGAAGATTGCTACAAGCGGTTGCTGCACCCGGCTGCGGAGTCTGCAATCCTGCAAGAGTTGAAAGAGAAGGCAGACGAAGAAGCAATCGGTGTCTTCGCGAGCAACTTGCGAGAACTGCTGCTTGCCGCTCCCGCCGGCCCGAAGGTCACCATCGGACTCGACCCGGGATTTCGTACCGGTTGCAAAGTGGCGGTTGTCGATGGTACAGGAAAGTTCGTAGCCAGTACGACGATTTATCCAACGCCGCCTCGCAGCGATATCGAGGGAGCGAAGAAGACGATTCGAGAACTGATCACGAAGTTCAACGTCGAGCTAATCGCGATTGGCAACGGTACCGCGTCTCGCGAGACGGACGCATTCATTAGCGAGTTGCTAAAGGCCGATGGCTTGACGATCACCAAGGTAATGGTCAGCGAATCCGGAGCGTCGATCTATTCGGCCAGCGAACTCGCCGCTCACGAGTATCCCGATCTCGACCTGACCGTCCGCGGAGCCATCAGCATTGCCCATCGCTTACAAGATCCGTTGGCCGAACTGGTAAAACTCGATCCGAAATCGATTGGCGTCGGTCAGTATCAACACGATGTCAATCAAACACTGCTCAAGAAGTCACTCGATCGGGAAGTGGAATCGTGCGTGAACTCGGTGGGCGTCGATCTGAATATGGCCAGTGCATCGCTGCTCACGCATGTCGCGGGCATCGGGCCGAAATTGGCGGCTGGAATTGTCGAGTATCGAGACGCGCTAGGGCGATTCGAGACGCGCAGTCAACTTACCAAGGTTCCTAAACTCGGCAAGAAAGCCTTCGAGCAAGCTGCCGGGTTTCTACGCATCCGCGATGGTAAACAACCGCTCGACAACTCGGCGGTTCATCCGGAGAGTTATTATGTGGTCGAGAAGATGGCGGCGAAGTTGAATGTGCCGACGAAGCAACTTGTGGGAAATGCGGCCTCCGTTGGCAAGTTGCAGGCCGTGGACTTTGTGGACGAGCGAGTCGGCCTTCCCACGGTGCAGGATATATTGGCCGAGTTGGCGAAACCGGGTCGCGACCCACGCAGCGAGTTCAAAGTCGCGAAGTTCACCGAAGGCGTGAACGATCTGAAAGATTTGAAAGAAGGGATGGTGCTGGAGGGCGTGATTACGAACGTCACTCGCTTTGGAGCCTTTGTCGATCTAGGCGTGCATCAAGATGGACTCATTCACATCTCGCAGCTATCAAACGCTTTTGTAAAAGACCCCAGCGAAGTGGTTGCAGTGGGCGATGTGGTGCGCGTGAAGGTGCTCGAAGTGGATCTCGATCGCAAGCGGATTGCAGTGTCGCGCAAGCAAGTTGCCGGTTGAAACGTGTTTCTCTTCTACCTCGGCTCGATGTCGCGGCTGGTGATCGATTGCCAATCATCAATGCAAGGGAAGAAAAATCACGAGACTGCGTACTTCGCCGTCGTTGGCACAAGTAGCAATCAATTCCAAGTCCTCGACGATTTCGCCAATCCCCGGCCCTAGTTGGTGACCGTACGCAAGGCCAGCAAATACTTGCCCCTGGTGTTGCCATTCGGATGCTATGGCCAGTAAGTCTTCGTCCTGCGTAAACAGGATGCGTTCGAGTGCCGTCGCGCGAACTAGTAATGCTTCGTCGTTCAACTGCCGCGTCCCGTCCTCTTGCGAAGTCAATACATCGATGCCACGACGGCGTAGTCCTGCGGCGATCGCGGATGGCACGTGGACATCCATGTAAAACGCGTGGGCCATTTCACCGGCCTTGCACTTCCTTACGCTTTAGCAGTTCGTCACGCGAGAACTGTCCGGCCGGTCTAAGGGCTTCAACGGCAGCTAACGACTGCTTCATCTCGGCCACCATGTCTGCGTGGTGATCATAAAAGTAGGTCAACGCTGAATAGACCTCTTCCGGTCGAAGGTCGGAGTGCTGGCGAAGTAACTCTTCTGCGCTCCAGCCGTGTTGATAGTGCTCGGCCGCGAGTTGAATTACCTTGTAGCGGGTCTCGCCGACGCGAGTCTGTCCATGTTCGTCGATCGTCAGATGTGGATAAACGGTGTTCATGCTCATCGAGGTAGCTCTATCATCCAAAGTGCAAACGTCACAAGTATTCTAGAAGCCCATTTCTCTGATAACGTCTATCCTACCGCCGCGCGAAGAATAGTTCCAACTCCACCTTTGCCGCGAGGACCAAAGTCCATCGCCGCCGGAAATCTTGGACGGCATTGGCGGGCCTCGGTGCGACAATGCGATGCCCCTTTCTAGCTGGCTCCGATTCCAGGTAGACTATCACCCTCATCATTCTGACTTTGTTGCCGACATTTTGCACGGATTGCTGCTGTTATGGCTCACCTTCACGCTGCCCTGGGCGAACGGATTCGTGTGTGGCGGAACTCCGGCTTCGAATGCGAAGATTATCCGGCCATCGCTGAGATCCTGGAGCACCAGACGATTGAATCCGACGACGGCATGCCCGCTCAATCGAGGTTTCTTCGCGCGGCACAAATTGATGCACTCACAACCTATTGGTACTGCAAAACATCATCGCCGAGCAAATATCGCCGCGCGCGACCGGCAAGCCGTGAAAGCGACCAACCAAAGCAAACCGCTGTTCGACAAGGGCGAGGCCGACGAAACTGCGGATGCTACGCCACCCACGCCGGCTCAGTTGCACTTCAGCGTCTATCGCGTGAACGATTACGACCTGCAAATCCAACATAACGAAGCGGTCGGGTTGGCCTGCGAGCATATCGGCGTGACGCGCACCAAATCCGATCCGTACTTCGACGGCACACAAGGCAAGCGGCTGATGAAGATCATTCCTTTCAACCATCCGCTCAGTCCCACCGACCTCGAACAACTGCGCGACGAACTGCGGGCCCGCCCCGAAGAAGAACGCGACATCCTGATCGTCTGCCTGGGCAAGGAGCTGGCCGCCGACGCCTGGCTGGAAGACTGGAACCGACTGCGTCGCAAGGGAGACGTCCCCAACAAGCTGCAAGTCATCGAACTGCGTACCGATCCCAAATACGGCAAGTTCATCGCCCACAAACCGGCGCTGGCGAAAGTTCGCATTAAACGTAAGGGCGACAAAATTCACGTCGAAGTCAAAGACTTCATCAGCCCCAGCATCGCCGAACGCCTCGCGGCTCATCACGGCTTGCTCACGCCGCAGATCGACGACTGGCGCGCGATGGTCGATTGTCTGATGATCGATTCGGCGTACGATGGCCACGTGTTCAATATCGCGTTGTCCGACATTCCCGCGAAGAAAACCGATCTAGTGGTTGGGGCCTACGAACTCGACGCCCCTGGGAATGAAACGACCGTCGCGGTCAAGCTGATCGACATGCTGGGCGAAGAAGTCGTTGTGTTTGAGACGGCCTGAGTGGGCCTTGATCGTAACTTTGCGAAAAACGCTAGCCGCCGCCATGGTAACCCGAAGCGTAAGCGAGGAATTGAGGCGGGA
>CAUJKL010000697.1 GCA_963204995.1 Planctomycetota bacterium
ACCATTCTCACGGGCGAGTCTATCGCGTCACGGCGACTGGCCGGCCACTGCTCAAGCCTGTGAAAATGTCGGGCCGTCCCATCGAAGAGCTTGTGAGGCTCTTGGAGTCACCCGAGGACACCGTGCGGTATCGAGCTCGACTTGAATTGAGCGGACGCGATAGCGGTCAGGTGCTGACCGCCGCCGCGGAATGGGCCGCCGGTTTTGAATCCGGAAACAACGACCATGCTCATCATTTGCTTGAAGCGCTATGGCTACACGAACAGCACAACGCCGTCAACGAATCGTTGCTCGAGCGGGTGCTGAGTTCTCCACACCATCTTGCCCGCGCCGCCGCCGTGCGCGTTCTGGGCCACTGGGCCCAGCAAGTTCAAGACGGTTTGACGCTCTTGTTGCGGGCAGCGCGGGACTCGGAACCCATGGTTCGCGCCGAAGCCGTCGTGGCTGCGGCAGCGTTTGAAGGTGTCGGCGCGGCAGAGGTGGTTTTTGAAGTGCAGGCGCGACCACTCGACGAGCAGCTCAAGTACGCGATCAGCCAAACACGGCTGGTAACGGACGACTACTGGCGACAAGCGCTGAAAGAAGGAAAAACTCTTTCACCCGCTGGCCAGACATTTGTGTTGCGTCACGGCAGCGGCTCCGACTTGGTGATGATGCCGCGCAGCGAAGCAGTCTGCCGTGCGATTCTGGGGCACGATTCGGTGTCGCAAAAGGATCGCGCCTCGGCAATGCGGCGTTTGGCCGATCTCACAAATCAAACGACGGGTGAGATTCTGCTCGACGCGATCCATCAACATGCGAAGGAGAATTCCACCGCCTACAACGATCTCGTTCCGTTGCTCTACACGTTGTCCGGCGAGGAACTGGCGGGGCTAAAGCCGCGACTGGCGGCAATCGTCGCCCAAGATGGCAACAATGGACTGCGTTCAGCGGTGATTGCGGCATTGATTGTCGCGGGCGAGTCGGCTGGTAACGTTTTTAACATGGCCGCCGTCAATGATCGCGGTGCGATCGCTTACCTGAACAGCGTCCATCTGATCCCAGACGCCGCCAAACGCAGCGCCATGTATGGTTCGATCAAACCCCTGCTTGTCGAGCTTCCAGAACGCCTGAGATCCAAGCCGGAGGGCAAGACATCAGCGAGTGCTCGCTACGTGCGTGTCGAATTGGACCGCAAGAGCATTTTGACGCTGGCCGAAGTCCAAGTGTTTTCGCAAGGCGAAAATGTCGCGCCTCGCGGCCAGGCCAGCCAGTCGGGAACGAGTCATGGCGGAGTGGCGGAACGGGCAATCGATGGAAAGACGGATGGAGATTGGAAGGCCGACTCGTGTACGGCCACGACTGATCAAAACGCCCCGTGGTGGGAAGTCGATTTGGGGGCCAATTATCCCGTCGATCGGATTACAATCTGGAACCGGACGGATTGCTGTACGGAGCGGCTGGATGATTTCACCTTGAGCGTTTTGGATAACAACCGCGTTCCGATCTTCGTCACGAAGAACACACCCGAACCGAGTCCCCGACTCGACATTCCCGTTGACGGTGCCGATGGAGTCGATGTCCTGGCCGCGGCAGTGCAATCGCTGAAGCATATCCCCAATCACGAGGCCGAGATCTTCGGCGACATGGTTTCCTTGATTCGAAAGGGAACGTCGTTCGAAAAGGGGTCAGATACCGTTGTGCAAAGCACCCGTAGGGCCGTTCCGGCAACGGTACCTGACCCCTTTTTGAACCACCAAACAAATGCCATCGAAGTGCTGCTCGGAATTCCACGGCAATTCTGGTCACAAGACGAAATCGAACCTCTCGCAGAAAGTCTGCTAGCATCCATCGGCGAGATTCCGCCTGAGCAACGAACCACCGCAGCAGCGACGCGCGCATCCGATTTAGCCACACAACTGACATCGGCATTGCCCGCCAAATCAGCGACCTCGATTCATCGGCGGTTGGAAGCCCTGCGTGTCCATGTGATCGCTTTGGGAACGGTGCCGCACCGGATGATCTATGACAAAGAACGCATGGCAGTCCAAGCTGGGAGTTTCGTGGAATTCCGATTTTCCAATTCCGACCACATGCCGCACAACCTGGCCATCGTTCAGCCTGGTGCCTTGGAAGAGGTGGGAATACTGGCCGAAGCAACCGGCAACGCGCCGGACGCGGCCGCGCGGCATTATATTCCCAAGTCGGACAAAGTGCTGCTGGCCAGCCGACTGCTGCAGAGCGGTGAGCGTCAAACACTGAGCTTCCAAGTTCCCAGCACACCTGGCATCTATCCCTATGTCTGCACGTATCCCGGCCACTGGCGCCGCATGTACGGAGCGCTGTATGTCGTTGACAATTTGAAAGACTACGAAGCCGACCGCGCAACCTACATCGCCAAGCACCCTCTACCGATGCGCGATGAACTCTTGAAATACCTCGAGCGAAACACCGAGTGGAAGCTTGATGAACTCGTCGCGTTTGTTCGACCGCTGTCACACGGGCGCTCGTTCGACGTCGGCGGGACGGCATTCCAAGTTGCCAATTGTGTGGCCTGTCATCGCATGGACAAGAAGGGAAACGAATTCGGGCCGGACCTGACCAAGCTGGACACAAAGAAGTTCACACCCGAGCAAATTCTTCGTTCACTGTTGGAACCCTCCGCGGAAATCAACGAGAAGTTTCAAACGTTCAGTTTTCTGCTCGATTCGGGCAAAGTCGTGACCGGTATGATCGTTACAGAAACGTCTTCGACCGTGAGCGTTATCGTGGATCCTTTAGTGAAAGCCGATCCGATTACAATCAACAAGTCGGAGATAGAGGAGCAGCGGAAGTCCGCGATTTCCATCATGCCCAAGGGACTATTGAACAAGCTGACGCGCGAGGAAATCCTGGACTTGATCGCCTACGTCAACTCAAGGGGTGACAAAGACAACACACTGTTTCACGCGGAGCATCAACACTGAACCATCGCCTCAGCACGTCACTCGACTTCAACAAACAACCCCTCGCCTGACGCCAGCGTGACGTGATAGAAGCCGTCGGCGTCGGGACGTAATACTTCACGCTGCCCACGAGGCCAGGCGACGACTTTCGCGCCCACGATCTTCACCTTGGCGTGCGCTGTCTTGACCACCTCCAACTCGCTCATGTTGACAATCGTCAACGCGGTTCCCGGACCAGCTTTCTTTTCAAAACAACCGACCAGCAGCGGTTGGTTGCATTCAATCCGCTCGATCGTCGGAAAGTTGTCCAGCGGATTACTGAATTTCAAGTAGGGCGTCTCGTCCGTGCAGTTGTGAGTCAACGCACCGATGTTTTTATACTGCACGAACGCGTCGGAAACGTTGCCAATTTCCTTGAAGACGATCGCGGCGTCGTACCAGGCGTTGGTTCGCTGTCCGTCGATCGTGACCAGCGACGGAAACTCTGGGGTATACCCGGCGTAGGTCCAGCACAGCAGCCCCTTGCAACCGAACGATAGCATACAGTAGGACTGCCAGCGGAACTCGGATTCAGTCGGCGTTCGCTTGCTGGGAACCCAGGCGAACGTTTGGATACAGCACCAGAAATCCTTGTCATGCTCCCGCGCTGAAGTGGCGATAACATTGATCGATTCGCAATAGTCCTGATACGTCGTTCGCGTTCCGTTGACCCAGTTCAGCGGGTAGATGTCGGTGCAGATATACGGTGCGTCAAACTTCTCGCAAAACGCATCGCAGTATTTCTTGAACAGGCCGGGATCGGAATCGTAGTATTCGATCGCGGCGGCGGATGCTCCATACTTCAACTGCGCCGCGTTGGCGTACATGGGCAGCAAGTTGATGTACGGCACCTTGCCGCCGGTCTCCCGATAGTACGTATTACAGATCTCGGCGAGACTGTCGTACTGGTCGGTCCCCGGTTCGTCGGTCACATAGGTTCCGGCGAAACTCGGATGGTCGAAGTACTCCGCAGTCGCCACGGCGGGATTCGTGTACGCACCGTCGCCCAAAATGAGTTCGACGCCGTGCTTGTCGCAATCCCGCAGCAGCCTGTCCCTGTGTTCCGAACCGGCCAGAGCGCCGTGAGCGATAATCCAATCAAACCCGCCGGACCGGTAGGTCTCGATAAAACCCTTTCCGATCGACTCCTGTCGCGGGTTGACCCACGCTCCGATGCGGATCCGGTCGCGGGTCAGATACTCGTTTGTATAGGGCGACTCGATGGTCGTCCCCAAGGCGTTCTGGATGGCTGCTCGGAGCACGAGGGCGGCTTCGGCGCGGGTCGCGGGCTGGGCTGCGGTCTTCAGATCGATGTCATACGCGGCCAGCGACTCGATCGCACCGTTCCAGTCCGCATCCGCCAACGGATTGCCAGGACGAAACGTCTGGTCGTCCGCTTGGTCGAGCAACCGCCGCGCGACGACGAATCGAATCGCGGTTTGGGTTGTCGCTGGCAAGTTGGAAATGTCGTCCAACGGAACTTCAACATTTACCAGGCGGTATTCTCCCGGCTGCTTCGCGACGAAGTGGGTAAATCCGCGCCGGTTGGTTTGGCAGACGGGTATCACGGACGCGTCGCCCTGGCCGTCTTTCGGCTTGAACCGCACGACCGTCGTTTCGGACGGATGCTCGACGCTTGTCGAGCGGAGCATGAAATCGGCCTGCTCGAATCCGTCAAACAGACAGCCGCCAGGAACCAGCACTCGCGTCAGCGGTGCGATGAAGTGCGTCGGTTCCGCATAGTCGGGAGCGTCGACGGCCGCATCGAGAAACTTCTGGGCCTGCTCTGCCGACGGGAAGAACCCGAGGCAAGAAACCTGATAGCTGGATTTGGTATCGCTGGGATTGGTCGGGTCGAACCGGAACGAAGTAATGGTTCCCGCCCAGTTTCCATGGTTGAATTGGCGCATATCGACAATCAGGTTCCGCCAGGTCTTGTCCCCGACAACAGAGAACGAGGAGTAGCTCTTGTCCGAAAGAACGGTCAACGTATCGGTTGTAAAGAACAGGCCCGCCTGTGTGATCGTGGTATCGTATTTGTACCGAACGGCGAAGAACGGCCGCTCGTCTGCGGGAAATGCGTCGTCCGCGTCCATGGAAACGGTCAGGGTCAGGTCGCTCCCTGTCGGAATCAACTTCGTCAGCCCGACTTCGTAGTGGAGTTGGCCCTGGCCGAGTGAAATCAACTTCGCATCCGGCCCGTTGTTGAAGATCCAAGCCGGCTCGCGCGCCGGTAGGACGCTGGTAAGCAGGATAATGGACAGAGAAGCGAGGAACCGTTTCATGATGTATCGCCGTGGCTGGAGGGAAACTCTTCGTGTGCCATTCTATCACCATTAAGGCGGCTTCGCCGCAAAGTGGGGTAAGCTTCCAGCTTGCCATCTGCTACGAAACTCTAGCTGGAAGCTTACGCCACGTGAAAAGCGTTCGGTGCGGAGGCGCTGACCTCGAAGATTTCCACAAGCGACTAATAAACAAGAAGAAACGAGGTGTGACGCGGATCGGCGAGTTGCTGATCCCGTCGATCAATGTTATTACCGACTGATCGACGGAGCGATTAGCGGAGCCCGGATGAGCCGTCAGAGTCCTCGGTCTCTCTGCGATTTTGTTACCGATGGCTATGATCGAGGATAAGATGGCGTCATGAGTACTGTGAACCAACTCGCACCGATCTCGATCGCCGACGATCTGGCCTGAGAATTGAAAGCGCATCCCATCCACGAGTACCACTTCCAGGAGACACAGCGATGAGAAAACTTTTTGCGGCGGCTATGGTGATCGGGCTTTTGGTGCCCTGCGGTCTGACCGCGTTGGCGGCGGATGTCGAGGATGGATTCACCTCCCTGTTCAACGGCACAGACCTGGCCGGCTGGGTCAAACGTGGCGGGTCAGCGGAGTACGCGGTCGAGAACGGCTCGATCGTCGGGAAATGCGTTCCGAATACGCCGGGCAACACGTTTCTGTGTACGGAACAGGAATTTGGTAACTTCGTCCTGAAGCTGCAATACAAATTCCTTGAAGCCGGGAATTCCGGCGTCCAGTTCCGCTCCGCCGCCCGTTCGGAAGGCGATGGCCAGCGGGTCTACGGCTATCAGTACGAAATGCGTCCCGGCGGCGACGCGACCGGCCGCATCTACGACGAAGGGCGTCGTGGTCACAAATTCGGCATCATTTGGCTCGACGCCTACACCCCGCAGGATC
>CAUJKL010000698.1 GCA_963204995.1 Planctomycetota bacterium
CGTGGCGTCCGGTGAGGCGCTGCAAGCCAATACCGCTGACTTGTTTGAAATGGTTGGTTCGGGTGCCGTCAAGATAGAGGTGAACCAGACCTTTGCGTTGGCGGATGCCGCTAAAGCGCACCGGGATTTGGAAGGACGAACAACAACCGGCTCCACCGTTTTATTGCCCCAGCGAGAAGAACATTGACGTTGATTTGCCTCGCAACGCGTTCGTCATTTTTTGCCGGCATCTCTGCGTCCGGAAAGAATTCGCCGCGATCGTGAGCGGGGCCTGGTTGGCGACGGCTTCAACGATGCACCCGCGATGGCTCATGCAGCCCTTGGCGTCGCTAGGAGAGCGGCCGGTTCCGACTTGGCTTTGGAAAACCGCCCATGTCGCCTTGCTGGCCGACAGCCTGAGCGATCTCTCCTTCGCAATCGGATTCAGCCGCGCGACGAATCGGCTCAACCGTGGTCGTTGTTCTTGACGCACCTCGCCTGTCGGCGTTTAAGAAAGCCGACTACGGCTGTCCGAGGAACCACGATGCGAGAGTGAAATAGATCAGTACACCTGATATGTCGGCGATCGAAGTGATTAGCGGCGCACTGGCTGCGGCCGGATCAAGATCGAACTTGGTGAGCAAAAAGGGGAGCAGCAGCCCAATCAAGCTGCTGATCATCACGGTTAGGACCATCGTCAAGGTGACCACCACAATGATCTCCGGTGCTCGAATGCTGACGATCAGCGCGGCTCCGCACGCCATCGTAATGCCAAGCAGAAACGAGACCAGTATCTCTTTGCCGACAAGGCTCAACCAGTTCCGCAGTTGAACGTCACCAAGAGCCAACGAGCGAATCATTAGTGTAGCCGATTGCGCGCCAGCGTTGCCGCCGCTATCGATTAGCAACGGCAAGAAGAAGACCAAAGACACCGTGGATGTAATGATATGCTCGAATCTGGAGATGGCGAATCCTGAAAAGATATTCATCACAACCAATGCGGAAAGCCATACGATCCGCTCGCGGTACAAATGAACGATCCGGGCTTCGATCGGATTCGTAATGGCATGTCGAATCGAGCCGAACTTCTGGAAATCTTCCAGCGATTCCTGTTCCGCCACATCCATCACATCGTCGACGGTGATGATTCCCAACATCACGCCTGCAGCATCCACGACTGGCAGCGCGAGGGCGTCATGCTCTTGAAACCGCTTGACGGCAATTTCTTGATCTTCCGCCACCGTCAGCGATGAAAATTGGTTGTCGAGAATCTCTGCGACTCGCTGATCTGGAGAGGCAAGAATAATCTCTCTCAGCCGGACGTCACCAACTAAAGTGCCCTGCGCGTCGATTACGTAAATGGTATTGAGAGTCGCACACTCCTTGCCATGTTGGCGAATGTGGGTCAGTGCTTCGGCCACTGTGAACTCGGGACGAACGGCCACATACTCGGCCTTCATCAGCCGCCCGATGCTCTCGTCGGTGTATTCCAGTGATCGGTCGTCGTGAGCGTCGTTTTGGTTGACTTGCACAACTAGCTTCCTCGCGATATCAGCACACTGCACTTCGCGTATCGGAGGATGTGGCGAGACACGCTACCGAGAAACAAACGCTTCAGCGCGCCCCGGCGACGGTCTCCGGTAACAATCAAATCGCATTCATGTTTGCCCGCGTAGGAAATCAAAGAATCGCCGACGTGTGGCCCAGCAACAACGCTCGATGTCGTTTCAAAACCCCAATCCCGAATTACTTCGGAAAGCAATTTGCCGTGAGATTCGGCATGCACCTTGGATTGTTTCCACATCTCGCTCGTCTGCTGAATGACGTCTTTCCGGTAGAACGTCATCAATTGCATGACATGCACTGCATGAACCTGAGTTGACGCTGGCAACTCGAGTTGTCTGAGGCAGTTGGCGACTTCGATGTCCTTGTCGGAATTTTCGACCGCCAGCATAATTCGTTTCGGGGCCGTGCCGCTCCCTTTCGTGACTCCTTTAGAAGTTTGCGAGCGAACGATCAGCACGGAAGACCTGGTCTGGTTAGCGACGTATTCTGAAACGCTACCGAGCAGGACGCGCGAGAGTGCCGAGCGTCCAACGGCACCCATGACGATCAACTCCGTATCCTGTTTTTTGGCAAACGCAGTCAGTGCTTGGCCAGGTGTGCCGACGATCACCTTTGCACTTGCGGATTGAAAGGTGTCACTTTGGAATCGTGCAATCAACTCAGCGAGCGTCGCTTCGATTTGCTGTCGTTCTCGATCGAGCAAGTCGCGAACATCCGACGGCGACCCAATCGCTTGGCTTTCGGCGAACGGAAACGGCGGGACCACCGTCACGATTTGTAGATCGACAGGCTGATGAAACGGGAGACCGAGTAAATACGTAACCGCAGCGTCGGAAGCCGGAGACTGATCGACCGCCAAGAGAACGCGCATGTGAGTTCCTTTCATCACCGGGAAGGCTAAAGTCACGCGCACAGCCGGAGGGGCTGGCGCGCGACAAGTAAGACCGCGGAACGCATCAACTGTCAAGCGAAACCGGCGGCGCGGCACCGCAAGTTGCTCACCCTTGCGGGTGCGATTTGAGGAAGTGAAGTATAGACACTTTTCAACCTTACGAGTGATCTTTGCGAACACGTCCGCAGAGACGGCTTGTTGTTTCGCTTCACTCTAAAGGTTGAAATGCAAATCTCAATTCACGTTCAGACATTCCAACCTCGCGAAGAATCCACGATGAACCTCCGCAGAAATGAAGCTCCGCAGAAAAAGAGTTTTCGTTACGGCGTTTCGTGCTCAGATCAATCCCAACGACTGCATCGCATCGGCAACCCTCAGGAATGCTCCGATGTTCGCTCCTTGCGCATAGTTGCCGGGAACACCGAATTCATCGGCGGTTTTCAAACAACGATCATGGATGTCCTTCATAATGTGGGCAAGTTTTCTCTCGGTATATTCAAACGACCAAGCGTCGCGAGAGGCGTTTTGCTGCATTTCCAACGCACTGGTAGCGACTCCGCCGGCGTTTGCTGCTTTGCCAGGCGCGTAGGCGATTCTGGCCTTGGTAAACTTCTCGATACCGTCGGGAGTCGTTGGCATGTTGGCCCCTTCCGCGACCGCGATGCAGCCACCTCGAAGTAGTGCATCGGCGTCCTTCCCCGTGAGTTCATTCTGCGTGGCACAGGGAAGTGCAACATCACATTTGATCTCCCAAAGATTCCCACCTTCTTGATAATGCGCTCGCTTCCTCCATTGGCAATACGATTCGATCGGCAATCGCTCGACTTCCTTGATGCGTTTCAGCGTCGGCAGGTCGATGCCCGCTTCGTCATAAACAACACCTTTGGAATCGGAACAGGCGACGACCTTACCGCCCAACTGCATCACCTTTTCAATCGCGTAGATCGCGACGTTTCCCGATCCCGATACGAGACAAGTCTTGCCGCCGAGCGATTCACCTCTGGCCGCGAGCATCTCTTGAACAAAGTACCCGAGTCCGTAGCCAGTGGCCTCGGTGCGGACCAATGCTCCGCCGTAGCTGAGTCCTTTGCCGGTCAAGACGCCCGATTCGTAGCGGTTGCTGATTCGCTTGTACTGACCAAACAGAAAGCCTATCTCCCGCTTGCCGACACCGACGTCGCCTGCGGGAACATCCGTGTACTCGCCGAGATGACGCGACAGTTCGGTCATGAAACTCTGGCAGAACCGCATCACCTCTTCGTCACTGCGTCCCTTCGGATCAAAGTCACTGCCGCCTTTTGCACCACCGATCGGCATCCCCGTCAAAGCGTTTTTGAAGATCTGTTCAAATCCCAAAAACTTTACGATCGACAAGTTGACGGAGGGATGAAATCGCAAGCCGCCCTTGAACGGCCCCAGAGCACTGTTGAATTGGACACGGAAACCACGATTGATGTGGACTTCGCCGCGATCGTCCTGCCACGGCACGCGAAAGATAACTTGGCGTTCCGGTTCACAGATTCGTTCGATGAGTTTTTGTTCAGCGAACTTTGGATGCTTGGCCAATACAGTTCCGATCGACCCTAACACCTCTTTGACCGCTTGGATAAATTCCGGTTCGCTGACGTTGCGTTGTTGAATGTTCCAGAGTGTCGATTCCAGTTTTTCGTCCATTGTTGTTTTCAATGCGGGCTCATGTGGATGCTAGATTAAACTTCTCAAACCGAAATCCGTGAATGGAAAAGGCGTTACCACCGTCACGGCCTGAAGATCGACCGCCAACAGAACTCGCATCTCCATTCCTTTCATCGGGAGGGGAATACCCACACTGAACCGTAAATGGTGTGCCAATGTCGATCGGCGTCCCGCCTCGAATCCGAGGCTGGGGGTGGGAATCGCCCTATGATACTCTTCCCTCGAGACCACGGGGAGGGCCGAATCAGACGGGTAATGGTATAGTTTGCCTGGGGTAGAAGAATCGGTGTGTTGCACCCACCCTACGAGCAAACTGTACCACTACCGTCAAACGCCGCACCTCTTTTCCGATAGAATGTTCGACCTCATCCACTGGGTTCGCGCGAGTCGATCGCAGGAAGGACAGAAGACGCTAGTATTACGTCACCGCACAGTTTTCGGCTGGGCCGTGGCGGAAGGGGATTTAACAACCACGAAAAACCATCGCGGAAACTAACGATGATTGAAGCAGCGGTATTCGATATGGATGGGTTGATGATTGACTCGCAGCCCTTTTGGCAACGGGCTCAACTGGAGGTTTTCTCGCGACTCGGCGTCCCCATCACGCAGCAGGATACGATTGATACGACGGGAATGCGCATCGATCAGATTGTTCAGATATGCTATGCCGCATCGCCTTGGGATTCGTTGAGCCGCGATGAAGTTTGCGATCTAATCCTGAATCGCGTGATCGAGCTGGTTCAGGAACACAAACCAGCGATGCCCGGTTTGAAACACGCCATTGAGGTTTGTCAGGGGCAAGGCGTGAAGCTGGCGTTAGCTTCCTCTTCACCCATGAGCTTAATCGGCGCAACGATCGACGCACTGCGGCTAGACGGTATCTTCGAAGTAAAAATGTCCGGCGCGAATCTGCGATACGGAAAACCTCATCCAGAAGTCTATCTAAACGCTTGTGACGCTCTGGGCGTCGATCCTACGCGATGTGTTGCGATCGAAGATTCGTTCGTCGGATTGCTGGCAGCCAAAGCCGCTCAAATGAAAACGATCGTGATTCCGGAACCTTCGCTGGCCGGTGATGGTCGCTTTATTATCGCCGATCAACAACTTGCCTCGCTGGAGGAACTGACTCCGGAACTACTTCGGTCACTTTGAGCGTCGTTGAGCAGCGGAAGTCACCAAGACATTCGGCAACTCGCCCGCGAGAACCGAAACTCTACGAGGTTGTGAACAAATCGTGGGATAGGCTTCCAGCCTGTCATTGTCCCGATATTATTGACAGGCTGGAAGCCTATCCCACCAATAAAATCACAGCCTCTACGCGCGATCCGGCACCATTGGTGTCGATCATTTCACGCCACTACAGGGTCCATGCTACTCGCGTCGATGCCGAGCGTTCGCATCGCGTCGGAGAGTTTGGCTGCGTCGAAATCGGAAGACTCGGAAAGTGCCAGAAGCGTCGCGTAGGCGACGTGCTCGGCGTCCACTTCGAAATGGTGTCGCAAGGCGGCCCGCGTATCGCTGCGTCCGAAGCCATCGGTCCCGAGTGTCACGTACTGTCCTGGTATCCACTGGCGAATCTGATCGGGAACTAACTTGACGTAGTCGGTAACGGCGATAAACGGACCGGCGATACCGTCCAGTAATTCTTTCAAATAACTGCGGCGTTTCGGCTGGTCCGGGTGCAAAGCGTTGATGCGATCGGCTGCCTGAGCCTCACGTCGTAGTTGGCAATAACTAGTCACGCTCCACACGTCGCTGCCGATCTCATGCTGTTGAGCAAGAATGTCTTGTGCGCGAAGTACCTCGGGCAGGAGCGAACCGCTGCCAAACAATTGGGCTCGCGCCGCGCCGTTCGCTTGTGCTGGCGCGACCGACCGGAGTCGATACATGCCTTTAACGATTCCGGCTTCCGCTCCTGCGGGCATGGCGGGCATGGAATACACTTCGTTGTAGCCAGTTATGTAATAAAAACCCTCTTCGTTGTCGACGTACATCCGCCGCAATCCGTCTTGGATGATGACGGCCAGCTCGTAGCCGTAGGCCGGATCGTAGGATCGAAGCGAGGGAATGGTCGTTGCCACCAGCGGGCTGTGGCCGTCGCAGTGCTGCAAGCCTTCGCCTTGCAACGTGGTGCGTCCGGAAGTTGCACCGATGAGAAACCCTTTCACATGCGAGTCGGCAGCGGCCCAAATAAAATCGCCAACCCGCTGGAACCCGAACATCGAATAGTACAGATAGAAAGGAATCATCGGTGTTTGTAGATGCGAATAGCTGGTCCCGGCCGCGATAAAACTTGCCATCGCACCGGCTTCCGTAATCCCTTCCTGCAATACCTGTCCATCTTTGGCTTCGCGATAGTACATCAACTGACCGGCGTCGACTGGTTCGTAGAGCTGGCCTTTGCTGGAATAGATGCCGTAGGTGGCGAACAGTGAATTCAACCCAAACGTGCGTGCTTCATCGGGAATGATCGGCACAACATATTTGCCGATGTTTTCGTCCTTCAACAACTGAGCCAAAATCCTGCCGATGCTCATGGTCGTGGCGACCTCGCGGTCCCCTGTACTTTCGAGGTGTCTACTGAAATCGTCGAGACAGGGAATCGTCAGTGCTGTCGTGTTTGTATTTCTCGCGGGAAGGAAGCCGCCCAACTCACTTCGGTGCGTTGCTAGATACGCCATTTCTTCGCTGGATGCGTCTGGCCGACAGAATGCCATGCGTTCCAGTTCGTCATCGCTGAGCGGAATTTCAAATCGTTTGCCGAATACGTGCAACTGTTTGGCGTTCAGCTCGTGCTGTTGGTGTGCAACATTACTTGCTTCCCCGGCTGTACCGAGACCATAGCCTTTGATTGTCTTAGCAAGAATCACCGACGGCCCCTGTTTGTACTCCGTTGCGGCCTTGTAAGCCGCGTACACTTTCTTCGGGTCGTGACCACCGCGTCCCAATCGCCGTAGTTGATCGTCGGAGAGGTGCGACACCATCGCTTGCAACTCAGGTGACGTGCCAAAGAAGTGTTCGCGAATGTACTGTCCCGATTCCACGGCATACTTTTGAAACTCTCCATCGACAACTTCGTTCATGCGTTCCGCCAGCAGCCCGTTTTGGTCTGCCGCAAGCAACTCGTCCCAACCGCTACCCCAGATCGCTTTAATGACATTCCACCCCGCACCGGTGAACACGCCTTCGAGTTCCTGAATGATTTTTCCGTTGCCTCGTACCGGGCCGTCGAGCCGTTGCAAATTGCAATCGACGACAAACGTCAGATTGTCGAGATGCTCGCGTCCGGCCATCGACAACGCGCCCAGCGATTCGGGTTCGTCGCTCTCGCCATCGCCCATGAAGCACCAGACTCTGGACTGCGAAGCATCAATGATGCCGCGATGCGTCAGGTATCGCAGGAAGCGGGCGTGATAAATGGCCATCAACGGCCCCAGCCCCATCGAGACCGTGGGGAACTGCCAGAACTTCGGCATCAACCACGGATGCGGATATGAAGAAAGTCCTGTCTCGCGTGGCGTCTCGCGGCGAAATCGCTCGAGGTCGGATTCGTTCAGCCGCCCTTCCAAGAACGCACGTGCGTAGATGCCGGGAGACGAGTGGCCTTGAAAGTAGACGCTATCGCCAAAGTGATTCTCGGTCGGTGCGTGAAAAAAGTGGTTGAAGCCCACTTCAAATAAAGTGGCAATCGAAGCATAGGAAGCAAGATGTCCGCCGATCCCTGGGGATTCCAAGTTGGCACGCGCGACCATCGTCATGGCGTTCCACCGAATCAAGTTGCGGATGCGTTTCTCGATCTGTAGATCGCCAGGGTAATCAGGCTGCAGATGAGCCGGGATCGTGTTGAGGTACGGAGTCGTCGTCACGATCGGAAGCGAGACTCCATGACTGCCGGCGCGAACGCGCAGGGCGTCTAGCAGCACCGCGACACACTCCGAATCGTAGCGGGCCGCCACGCTATCGAGTGATTCGTACCAGTCATTCAGTTCCGCAGGGTCGAGCCGCGATTGGACCGCGTGTCCTTCTGTCATTGTCATCGTTTCGTTCCTTCATCACGGAGAATGATTTGCAAGCTGTTCGACCGCAGTCTCTTCTATCACGCCCATTGAAGTGATGCAACTCGTCCTAGCTCTGGACGGAACGGCGGTGCAGCGATCGGGCTCGCAGTTCGGCTTCATAGTCCTTCTTAAGCGCTGGGTTTTGCGAAAGCCATTCATCAAGCGATCGTTTAGGCAATCCGTAAATCGGCTCGAAGTTATCGAGTTCAGTATCTTCTCTGTCATCAGCAATAATTCCCAGAAACCGCATCAAGCACTTGATCATCGCTTTCTCCTGTCCTGTGTCGATATACAACTCAACGTCCCGATCGCACAACATGTCGATGTCGAATCGCTAAAAACCGCGCGCGGGCGATCTGTCACCTGCGATGATACAGTGGCGCACATAGAGTCTCACAAAGTCGAATGGCGAAAGAACACCAACCAACTTTTTATCGTCGACAATAAACACTCGGTGAATGCGGTTCTTGTACATCAGGTCGGCCGCATCGCGCAAGTAGTCCTGCGGACGAACCGTGATGACGTCGCACGTCATTGTATCGCCAATTGACGTTAGCAATGGGACGTTACCGAGTGGGTTAGCCAATACATGTCTTGATTCCGGTCCGAAAGCGTCGATGTCGTCACGTTATCTGTCGGGAAAGATGCTTTAAACAGATCGGACGTCGTCACAACTCCTGCATCGTTGCCAACACAGTGTCACGAATCACGGATCGAATCGCACGTCAACTCGGCAGCATCTCGGGCAGGCGATCGCGAACGAAATCGCGAATCTCGTCACGGACTCGACGGTAGCAGTCGAGGGCCTCTTCCTCGGTGGCGGCAGCCTTCGCCAGCTTGGGAGGATCATCGAAACCAACATGAACGACTTTTGCCTTGGTCAGAAATGCCGGACAGTTTTCGTCGGCGTGGCCGCACACGGTGATCACGAGGTCGAGTGGAACTTCGCTCAGCGAATCGGCAAGCTTGGAAGATTGGTTCGCAATATCGACTCCCGCTTCCTTCATCACGTGAATTGCATTCGGGTTCATGCCGTGAGCTTCGATACCCGCCGAGTATGCTTCCACTTTGTCGGCCAACAGCTCCCGCGCCCAACCTTCAGCCATCTGGCTGCGGCAGGAATTTCCAGTACACAGAAATAGCACATTGGTCTTGGTCATCCGAGTATTCCTTTGGCCGAACTTTTACGTTAGCCAGATTGAGATGCAGGGGCACCGACTGGCTACTTCAGACCGGCAATCAGTTTCTTTAACATCTTGAGCTTGTCACGGTTGATGCAATAGCACACTCGCGGGCCATCGACTTCGCCCTGAATCAAGCCAGACTCTTTTAGAATCTTCAGGTGCTGCGACACGGTCGATTGTGCCAGAGTGATCTCATCAACGATTTCCCCGCACACGCAAGCCTTGCGACCAATCAGCAAACGCACGATTCGGACGCGTGCGGGGTGTGCAACTGCCCAGGCTAGCTTGGCAAGATCCGCAGCGGTGTCATCGGTAGGCAGCGCGACATCTGACGGATCGCAGCATTCCTCTGTTCGCGAGGTCTTCTTTTTCGCCATCAATCACTCTCCACCGTGACCCACCGATCGTATCGTCACCGCGAAAACGTTAACGCTTCTGCCCAGGAAAGACAATCCCATTGACGAACATGAGTCAACATCCTATCGTAAATCGACGATAAGCGATATAGAGAGGGGGCTCGAAGGAGAGCAAAGATTGAAATCTATGGCAAGGCAATGTGTTGCTCAACGGGAATCTGCGGTCCCGGAGTCGATCCGATTCGCGGCGGATCTCGACCGGTTGAAAACTCGAGGCCATGAAGTTCCTTGAAAATCCAACCCGTAACGGAATTCCATCATGGCCCATGTGGCTAGCGTGGAGTCTTGGAGAAGAGGAGACCGCGTAACAACCTGATGAAAGGAAAGCGAAGGTGAGTACGGAAGACAGCTGTCCAACTGCCAGCAAGGGAATCGGTTTCTTCGAGCGTTACCTCACCATTTGGGTCGCACTCTGCATCGTGGCTGGGATCGTCTTAGGAAAAGTTGCTCCTGGCTTTGCCAAGCAACTGGACGGCCTGGCGATCCATGTTGACGAAGCCCCGGTGATCTCCATCCCGATCGCTCTTTGCCTGTTCTTTATGATGTATCCCATCATGGTAAAGATCGACTTTGGCGAGGTTCTCAAAGCGGGGAAGTCTCTTCGTCCGGTCGGCTTGACTCTGTTCATTAACTGGGCCATCAAGCCGTTCACGATGTATGCCATCTCCAGCTTCTTTCTGGGCACACTCTTTCTCGGGTTCATTGGCCCTGACGCGGTCGACTATGTGAAGCCACCGCTGGGTAGCCAACTCGAAGTCGGTGCCGAATACGGAGCCGGCAAGGTCGTGATGGTTGAGGGCATCAAGATGCTGGAGGTTCCTCTCTGGAGAAGTTATCTGGCGGGTTGCATCCTGCTGGGCGTCGCACCCTGCACGGC
>CAUJKL010000699.1 GCA_963204995.1 Planctomycetota bacterium
ATGTTCTTGGTCAGCGGTTTGGCGGCCATTCTTTTCTTTGGTGGGTGGCACGGGCCGATTCCGATTGCGGAGCCGATTGCTGGAGTTCTGTCGTTAATCGTTGAACCGATCGTCAATGCTGGCCGCTATCTGCTGAGTTTCGCTGTCGGCGATATGGAGAGTGTTGCAAAGGGCGTTGTTGCGGTTCAAATCGCCAATCTGATGGGATGTCTCAACTTTTTGTTGAAGGGAGCGATCGGCGTCACGGTGATGATGTGGGTTCGCTGGACCCTGCCGCGTTTGCGCATCGATCAAGTGATGACAACCTGCTTGAAGTACTGTGTGCCGATTGCTGCCTTTGGTTTCCTGGGCGCTTTGGTCTGGGAGGTAAATCAGTTGCCGACGTTCAACGACCTTCCCGTGGTTGGCATTAATCGCTTCGAGGCTCGTGAGAGTTGGGTGTTCGAGGCCGATCAGCAACGAGCGGCTCGCGCGGCGGCGGCGGTTGCTCCGTCGCCTTCCGACTTCCCAATGGGGCCGATTGGCAGCACTGACTTCGATCATGCCGAGAGTCTTGTCATGCAGGGAGGTGCAAAGTGATGTTACTTGCAGCTTTCGACTGGCACTCGCTCTTCTTCATGTTCTTCGCGCTGTTGACGTGCGTGTTCGCGGTGGCGGTGTTGTTCTCGAGTAACATCGTTCACATGGCGTTCTATTTGATTCTTTCGCTGGGTGCGTCAGCTGGGTTGTTCTTTCTGGCGGGTGCCGAGTTTGTTGGTGCGATGCAGTTGATGATTTATGTCGGCGGCACGCTGGTGCTGTTGATTTTCGGTGTCATGCTCACGGCACAGAGCCGCTTCATTTCGATGAAGACGAGCAGTGGTGAATGGGTAATGGCGATGGTGCTCGGCGGATCGCTGTTGTTCCTTCTGCTGACGGCTGCCTTTCGCGTTGAAGATTGGCGTAACGGAAATCCGGATGCCGCGAATATTGGAATCGCTGAATCAAAGACAACTACGCAAATCGGTATGGGGTTCACGGGCGTTCGCGTTGATAAGCTCGACGCACCGGCGGATTCGACATTGGTTCCTGGCATGTCAGGCTACTTGCTGCCGTTTGTGATCGTCTCGGTTCATCTGTTAGTCGTTCTGGTTGGAGCGGCCTACATGGCACGAACGAAGCGACGAGCGACTTCTACAGGAGCCGCTGTATGATCGGAATTTCACCCGTATCTGTTTCGCATTATCTCGTGGTTGGTGCCGTGCTGTTTGTGACCGGTGCCGTCTGTATGGCGACGAAGCGAAACGCTCTGGGAATCTTGATGGGCGTCGAATTGGTGATTAACGGAGCCAATTTGAATTTCATTGCTTTTGGTAGTAAGTATCTTCGCGCCGAGTCGTTAGGGCTCGATGGTCAGCTGATTGCTCTGTTTGTTATCGTGCTTGCTGCCGCTGAGACGGCTGTCGCACTCGCGATTGCCCTTAACTTCTATAACAACCACGCTACGATCGACGTCGATCAGGCAAGTGAACTCAAAGGCTGATGGATCCAGGAAATTCCATATCGATGCTGCTAGGCTGGGCGGTCGTGTTGCCGCTCTGTTCCTTCTTTGTCATCCTGGTTTTCGGGCCGCGGATGGGCAAGGCGGGCGAGCATGCGGCGAGTTTGGCAACGGCCGCAATTGCTCTGGCTTCGATTCTCTCGTTTATCTCATTGGCGATCTGGCTCTCGAGTCATCGACCAGGCGGCGAATCGCACGGCGAAGAACACGCCGCACTCGTATCGCCCGAGGCGAACATGGTTGTTCGCGGGCAAAATCCGCACGGCGATGACCACCATGCCGCAACGGTTTCGGCTGAGGAAGCGTCCGCTGACCAGCATGAGTCTAGCGGTCATGCTGGCGTGCCGATCTACACGAACGATTACAGTGCGCCCGCGATTGGCGGGCCGTGGGTCTTGGGGCACTTCGGCGACCTGCGATTGAGTATTAGTTACTACATCGATTCGCTGACCGTCTGTATGTTCTGTATGGTCACGTTCATCGCGACTTTGATTCATATCTATGCCATGGGTTACATGCACGACGAGTTGCATGACATCACCGACCACGAAGTCACCATGAGCGACGGCGAGCATCTGCATCGCCCCGGTCGATATCACCGCTTCTTCCAGTATCTGTCGCTGTTCTGCTTCAGCATGCTGGGACTCGTGATCGCGGGTAACATCGCGATGGTGTTTGTCTTCTGGGAGTTGGTCGGTGTTTGCTCTTACTTCCTGATTGGGTTTTATGTCGAACGCAAGAGTGCCTCGAACGCCGCGAACAAAGCGTTCATCGTTAACCGCGTTGGCGACTTTGGCATGATCTTGGGTCTGCTCGCGCTGTGGACTGGGCTCGGGACATTTTCTTTCGGGGACTACGATTACGTCGATACCGATGGTGAAACACGTGCTCAAGTTGGCATCTTCACCCAGGTTCGCGAAGTGCAATCTCTGGTGCATGGCGACGGAGACGGTGAGAACCGTCGCATGGCCGCGCCGGACGGGATGGTGCTTTTGTCTGCGAAAGACGAGATCGGTGCGTTGGTAAATGGCCATCAACGCTTGTTTGATAACCGCACCGAAGCGATTGATGCGGCGAAAGCAGATGCTACTTTCCGCACGGCCGATTGGCGGAAGAGCGGCTACGGATACGGGCTGTTGGTACTCGCGGGCGTCGGCATCTTCTGTGGATGTATCGGCAAGAGTGCTCAGTTCCCGCTGCATGTTTGGTTACCCGACGCGATGGAAGGCCCCACGCCAGTCTCGGCATTGGTTCACTCGGCGACGATGGTCGCGGCCGGTGTGTATTTGGTAGGCCGCTTCTATCCAGTCTTCACGCCCGAAGTGTTGCTCGTCATCGCGGTTGTCGGCGTGATCACATTGTTCATGGCCGCTACGATTGCGATCACCGCCACAGACATCAAACGAGTCTTAGCGTACTCCACAGTCAGTCAGCTCGGTTACATGATGATGGCATTGGGCGTCGGCGGCTGGTTGGCCGGCATGATGCACTTGATCACACATGCGTTCTTCAAGAGCCTGCTGTTCATGGGTTCCGGTTCCGTGATTCACGCCGTCCATACCAACGAGATGTCGGAGATGGGCGGCTTGCGAAAGAAGATGCCCGTCACGGCTTACACGATGCTCGTCGGCTGCTTGGCGATCGCCGGTGCCGGTGTTCCTTTTATCATGTCACTGCTGGCGGGTTTTGATAATCACGAAGTTCTCAAAGGTGTGGGCTTCAGCGGCTTCTACTCGAAGGACGCCATCCTCGAACAAGCCTATTCATTCATGCACGCCAACGACTCGGCGTTTGCTGGCGTGTTCTTCCTAGCTGCCTCTGGCGGAGCAGCGATTACCGCGTTCTATATGTTCCGTATGTGGTATCTGACCTTCGCTGGTAAGCCTCGCAATCAGGAGCGATACGATCACGCTCACGAATCTCCGCCGACCATGTATGCACCGTTGATCATCTTGGCGGTGATGGCGGTCGGTGTTGCCTGGTCGCCGCTGCAAGGTGTTGTAGCCGGCACAGTCGCCACCCTCGTGTTCTTGGTGTTGTTCGTACGAGGCCAACTTCGTGGTGATAAGCAGCATGCCGAAGTATCGCACGCCGCCACTCACGTTCATGAGGTAAGTCATGCCCATGCAGACGAGCATCATCATGGAGGCGATGACCACCACCATGCCGACGAGCATCATCACCATGACTCGCTTCCTTCTTGGCTCGGTAAGTTGCCATTGGCGTTGAGTGCCTTGGCATTGACGATCGCAGTGATTTGGACCGTGGGTGGATTTGGAGACGTCACGCTTTCCGGTTTGCTGCGTCAGGCGAATCCCATTGATGATCACATCGGTGTGGAAGGCGTGTGGCTGGAAGGCTGGACGTGGCCTGCTGCTCACGAAGCTCACGACCCGGGTATTGTCGTAACGGCATCGCTCATCGCCATTGGGACAGCACTCACTGGCTTCCTCTTGGCAACCGCCATGTATGGATTGGGATATCTCGATCCTGCCGAAGTGCGTGCCCAGTTCCAGCTTGTCTATCGCTTCCTACTGAACAAGTGGTGGTTTGACGAACTTTACGATCTGATTTTCATTCGCCCGACGCACGTCGTTTCGGGATGGATTTCTGGGATCGATCGCCGAGGCATCGATTGGCTGATTGATGGCTCGGCGACAATGGTGCGTCGGTTCTCGGTATTTTGGGCGTGGCTGGCTGACGGGAAGATTGTCGATGGGTTCGTCGATGGGTTGGCTGCCAAGACACACTCGATCGGACTTTCCTTGCGAGCCGTACAGACGGGCCGCATTCGAGAATACGTGATGTTTATCGTCATCGGTGCGGTGGCGCTCTTCATCTTGATTAGTTTCTTTTGGAATCCCACACTGGCTGGATGATCGATGTCAGATCCGCTGTTACTCCTTAGTGCCATTGTCTTCCTGCCCGTGCTGGGCGCGCTGATCTTGGCGTTCGTGCCGAGCGGCAAGGATGAACTTATCCGTTACATCACCCTGGGATTTACGATCGGGGTGTTGGTGCTGTGTGTGTTGGGATTTTTTGGCAAGGGCGACATGAAGTTCGATGCCAGCCTGGCGTCGATGCAAAGCGTCTTCAACCAGCCGTGGATTCCTTCGTTCAATATCTATTACTACATGGGTTTGGACGGAATCAGTTTTCCGCTAGTCATGCTCACCGCGTTGGTCAGTATGCTGGCGATGGGGGCCAGTTGGTCGATCAAGAAGCACGTCAAAGGTTACTGCATTCTGTTTCTGTTGCTTGAAACAGGCATGCTCGGCGTCTTCATGTCCCTCGACTTCTTCCTGTTCTACGTGTTCTGGGAAGTCATGCTTCTGCCGATGTACTTCCTGATCGGCGTCTGGGGCGGCGAACGTCGCGAGTACGCGGCCATCAAGTTCTTCTTGTATACCCTGGTCGGCAGCGTGTTGATGCTGATCGCGATTTTGCTGTTGTATTTCAATAGCGATTTGAACAAAGTCGCCGCCGTTTCGACGTTAACTCAAGACAGTGAGCAGGCGGCGGTTGATTGGGACAGCCTGCACATTTCGCCTGACGTGGAAGCTCGCGTTGGACGTGTGATCACGGCCGTAGACGCCACGCGTTTGGGAGCTGCTTTGGCGCTGACGCGTGTGGGTGCAGTGAGCGAGCACGACCTCGAAGTTGAATTCGCCGTCGCTCCTACCGGAGAAATAACTGCGGCCGTTGATGGTCACAAGGTTATTGTCAACTTGAACTCGGCTCACGCGACCGCTGCCCACGCTGCGACTGCGATTAACGGAGCGCCAGAAGTTGCCAAACTGCTCCGCGCCGAGCCGTTGGCTGGCGGCGAGGGGGCACTCGTTCCAGGTGACAGCGTAGTCCTACCTCGGAACGATAAGCCCGTCCACACGTTTAACCTGCTGGCGTTGGCGGCGATGGGCCAACACACCGATTGCTTCAACCAATCCATGTTGTTTGGGTGGTCGCTGCAGCGGTGGGCGTTCATCTTGCTGTTCATTGGCTTTGCCATCAAAGTTCCTTCGGTACCGTTACATACTTGGTTACCCGATGCTCACGTTGAGGCACCGACGCCAATCTCGATGATTCTGGCTGGTGTATTGTTGAAGATGGGTGGCTACGGCATCATTCGCATCTGCTATCCAATCTGTCCGGCGGGCGGCTATGAACTGGCGTTTCTCGTTTGCTTGCTGGGCGTGGTCAGCATGGTCTACGGAGCCTTCGCTGCGATGGCTCAAACCGACTTCAAGCGCTTGGTTGCATACAGCTCGGTCAGTCACATGGGGTATGTGGTCTTGGGCCTTGGTGTGTGGTCGGCCCGCAGCGGCAACTTTTACAACTCCGACTACTGGAACATGGGCATGCAAGGTGCCATGTTCCAGATGATCGCTCACGGCATTAGTTCCACCGGCATGTTCTTTGTGGTCGGCGTGATCTATGACCGCGTGCATCATCGCGACCTGAACAAATTCGGTGGCCTGTTTGCCAAGATGCCAGTCTACACGGCGCTAGGCATTGGCATCTTCTTCGCGGGACTTGGATTGCCGGGTCTGTGTGGCTTCCCTGGAGAGTTCTTTGTTGTTCTCTCGTCCTTCGCGTTCAGCCCCGTGCTGGCGATTATCTCGGCGACGGTCGTGATACTGACGGCTGGCTATATTTTGTGGGCCGTGCAACGTGTGTTCCTGGGTGCCGAGTACAAGGGGCCCCATGGCGAGGCGCTGGTGCCATCAACTTTGCGAGAGAATACGATCGCCACGATCTTATTCGTGCTGGCCATTATCTTCGGCGTCTTCCCGTCACACTCGCTTTTGCGTTACATGGACAAGACCGTTGAGGCGCAGGCGCAAAGCTTGACCGAATGGTCTGAGCGTAACGACGCAAATACACTCCCAACCACGGAGCACACAGAGGCCGTTACTGAGGCAGCGGAAGCTGCGGACGAACGGATCTCTGCGTTTGTCCCGCACTCGATAGATAATCCGTCGCCCACGACCGAATTAGCGGTCGTCGCTGTCATCGAATCACCCTCTGCAACCGATCAGCAATAACCGTGAATTTGCACGAACTCGTTAGCCAACTCATCATCGATACCAAGGGCTCCGTCTCGGAGGGATTGTTCTCCCTGCCGACGGCGGATTCGAGTCTTGGCGTATTCTCTCCCGAGCTGTGCCTGTGTGCGACGATTGTCTTGCTGCTCGCTATTCGGTTGTTCAAGGGCGGCCATAAAGTTGATTTATTCTGGGTGATGTTGATCGGGACCGGTGTGGCCTTGGTAGCTGCGTCGCCTTGGAAGTACCTGGGTGCCTATCCGCCGATCCCCGGATCGTTGGAAGCAGTTTCCCGCATGGAAATCTTTACCGGGATGCTGGTCTACGACGCATTCACGGTTTACATGCGAAGCATTTTGATCGGCTTTGCGTTCCTGTTTGCAATCTTTACGAAACTCTCCGGCATTCCGGACAAAGAAGACGGCGCGGATATCTATACCCTGGTGCTCGGTTCGACGTTGGGCATGTGCTTGATGGCTTCCGCAAATCACCTGCTGATGGTGTTCATGGCCGTCGAAATGGCAAGTGTTCCCTCTTATGCTTTGGCGGGATTGTTAAAAGGGCGACGCAAGGCGAGCGAAGCGGCACTGAAATACGCGGTTTACGGTGCTGGTGCGGCAGGTGTGATGTTGTATGGGATCAGCCTTGTGGCCGGCCTGATGAACACGGCTCATTTGCCGACGATGGCCGCTCAACTGGCAGAACGATTGCCGTCCATGCCCGGCGAAGAACTTATGGTGCTCGCACTGGGCGGGCTGATGATCGGTGTGGGGCTGGCGTTCAAACTCTCCGCAGTTCCATTTCACTTTTGGGCTCCCGATGTCTTCGAAGGTGCCTGTGCCGAGATTAATGCGTTTCTAAGTGTCGCGTCGAAGGCGGCCGCGTTGGCATTGCTGGTCCGAGTGGCTATCGGATTCGGAGCGATTCCTCCGGATACTGGGATCACGCCAGGGTCGCGATCCGTCGCACAACAACACCGCTCAACGACCGAAACGGCGTCGCTAGATAGCTCAGACGGCGGTCTGTTTGCACTTGCCGACGAACAGCACGCAACAACGCCAGCAGGTGAAGAAGCGGCAGCAACTCACGGTCACGAACAGCACGCTACAGCCACTGCCATCGATGGCTTGGCTGCTTCCAGAACATTTATGGCCAAGCTAATCGCCCTCCTGGCCGCGATCACTTGCACCTTTGGCAATTTGGCAGCCTACGGCCAGACCAATATGAAGCGGTTGCTCGCTTACTCCACGATCGCTCACGCCGGTTACATGATGATGAGCGTCGCGGCCTTCCTGGTGATGGCAGGTGATGCGCCCTTGCAAGCTCAGAACGCCATCGCCGCCTTGGCGATTTACATTGCGATTTACGTATTTATGAACCTGGGTGCCTTTGCGATTGTGGCGTTTCTTCGCAATGCCATGCACAGCGAAGAGATTGCCGATTACGCGGGCCTCCTTCGCCGCTGCCCGATCACGGTGATCTGCTTTTCGGTAATTCTGTTCAGCCTCGTTGGCCTGCCGCCGCTGGCCGGATTCATCGGCAAGTTTGCGATCTTTGCCGCCTTGGTCGATGGCTATCAGGTCAGCATCAGCGCCGGCCATCCCGCGGGATTCCTGATCGTGCTGCTGGTGGTTGGCGGCATGAACACCGCGATCAGCTTGTTCTACTACCTCCGCGTGGTGAAAGTCATGACGATGGAAGAAGCGTCAGCAGATCGGCCGCCGTTCGTTTATTCGGAAGTCTCGTTGCAGGGGGCGTTTGTCTGGTTGGTCACCGCTCCGACGCTGCTGTTGATGTTGAACTGGAACGCGTTGAGCGAGTGGGCTCATGCGGCAACGCTTTATCTGCTGGCTGCCGCGTAGGGCTATTGATCTATGAGTGATGCAACAACTAATCGCCTGCTCAACCATCTCGTAGCGATTCACAATCGTTCGCTGCCGGTGTATTTGACGTATGCCGCGCCGGCTTGGCACGACGGTGAAGAAGCTGCCAAGGAGACGATGCGCTTGATCGCAGCGGACCAGCGTGAGACCGCTGAGCGATTGGCGGCGATGATCATCGAGAATGGTGCCACCGTCAACAACGGCGAGTTCCCGATCTACTATACCGGATATCACGATTTATCCTTCGACTTTCTGCTGAAAGAGATCATCAAGGAGCAGAAGGAAGACATCGTGACGATCGAACGCATCGTCTCGAAGTTATCGCTCGTTCCTCTGGCCAAGGCCTTGGCGCAAGAAACGCTGGGTGCCGCCAAAGGTCATCTCGAGTCGCTGATCGAGCTGAAGCAGGCGGCGGCTTCTTAAGTACGTCAGGCTTTCCAGCCTGACTGTCAGCCCAGAGAGGCTGACATACGGTGCAATCATGCGGCTGTTCGACACGCATTGCCATCTGGACGACGACGATTTCGATGCCGACCGCGAAGGCGTTGTATCTCGCGCCACGCAAGCCGGTGTCGAGACGATCCTAGCCGTCGGCACAACGGCAGATTCGAGTGCCGCCGTTGTGGCGCTGGCCGCTCGTTATGACTCCGTCTTGGCCGCCGTTGGCATTCAGCCAAACTACTGTGCAGAAGCTGGACCAGACGATTGGGCTCGTATCGTCGAACTGGCCGCTGCATCGAAAGTCGTCGCGTTGGGCGAGACGGGCCTCGATCGCTATTGGGATCACACGCCGTTCGCAGTGCAACAAGACTACTTCGATCGTCACATTCGACTTTCTCAACAGCAGAGTCTGCCCTTCGTCGTTCACCTCCGCGACTGCGAAGAAGACATCCTGCAAATGCTTCGCGAGGCGCGACGGCGCGGCCCGCTGCAAGGCGTGATGCATTCGTACACGGGAACCGCCGCCGGTGCGGCCGAGTGTATCGAGCTTGGTTTGTACATCAGCTTCGCCGGTATGGTGACTTACAAAAAGTCAGACGACTTGCGCGTGGTTGCGGCAACGATTCCGGACGACCGCATCCTGATCGAGACCGACGCGCCCTACCTCTCGCCACACCCCAAACGCGGCCAACGCCCCAATGAACCGGCGCTAGTGATTCACACAGCGGTCTGCCTCGCCGAGACTCGTGGCACATCGCTCGCATCGTTCGCGGAGTTAACGACGGCAAATGCGCAGCGGTTGTTCAAGCTGCGTCGGTGAAGGGCATCACGGCAAGCGCCGTGCAGCTGATCGTAGAGCCGCCGTAAGCGCCCCAGCCCAAGAAGATCTGTCCTTGTGCTAGTCTCACAACGCCAGTCAAAATCTGACACCGAAGCTGATCGCTGCTCTCGGTCATCTGAGTTATCCTCTGCGGAGTGCGGGGGCGACTATGGAGTGCGGTGACTTGTCGCCGCTTTGGAATTTACTCGTCGCGCAGCGACTTTCAAGCGGCGGGTAGGTCAAAGGGCTTGCGCCCAAAATAGGAAAGCTGTGACAAGTCACAGCACTCCAGAGTGCGGACACGCGGAGTGCGGCAACTTGTCGCCGCTTTGGTTTTTACCGCGGGTGGGGGGGGGGGGGAAGCCGCCGCCCCCCCCACCCCCCCGGTTGAATAGGTG
>CAUJKL010000700.1 GCA_963204995.1 Planctomycetota bacterium
ATCCCAACGTAGCCTGGACCTTCCAAAACTACAGCAATAATGGCGGCGTCGATCGCTGGGCAGTGCGGGCCACTCAGTTGTCGACCACCGGCGCGCCACCCGAAATCAATGTCGTGGTGACACCAACGCTCTCGTCGATCAGTGAAGACGGCAGCACCGGTCCGAATACGACCGACGCAGAGCTGACACTGGCGACATTAATCTCGGGGGGTGTGACTACCGCAGCTCAAGATCACCCGACGGCGGTCACGATCACCTACGACGCAACCCAGATTCGGATCAGAGATAATAGCACAGGCATCACGGACGCGACCGGAACGATGACGGTCATCATTCCTGCCGGTCAGACGGAACTCCTTGTCGGCAATCCCGACTTGACGATCACGGCCGTGGCCGACAATGCAACCGATTTGATCCGCTCGGTCGTCATTACGCCAACTGCCATCGGCTTCAATGGTGTCTCCACCGTTCTCGACGTGGTCGAAGCACTCGTCGATGTCGATCCACAAATTCGCGTCGATGTGCTTCTGGATTCGCTGACCGAGGTTCCCAACTCGTCCAGCGATGTCATGTTCACTTACGACGCGGTGATTCCGGTTGTGGCGACGGTCAGCAGTAGCGATCTGACGGAGGCACGACCTGCATCCAACCCCGTCAATCTCTCTGTTGCGAACACCACGCGATTCGGTTACGCAGTTCGTGTCGACGATGCGTTGCTCGATGGCACGCAAGCTGCGTTCTTCTCGGCCGCCATCAACCAGCCCGTGGGAGTTGGGACGCTGACGCGAGCCTACACGTCGATCGACGATGTCGTGGATGTTTTGGATAACGAACAGCGCGTGCTCACTGTGACGGTGAATGATCCGGCGACGCTGCTGCCACCGGGCACTCCTCCGGTGACTCTGTCGGAAGCCGCCGGCTTGCTGGCCACGACCGGGACGGTCACGATCCCAGGTCCGCTGCTGAACGATCTGTTCGTCACCTTGCACAGCAGCGACCCCAGCGAGTTCACCCTGCGGAATCCGATCACTCGCCTCAGTGGGCGGACCATTATTGTGACAATTACGGCAGGTTCGACGAGTGCCGATTTCTACATCGACACGGTGAATGAATTGATCGACGATCCGACCAGAATCAATCCGACCGATCCGAACGAGCCCGCACCGCGTCGGCTGGTGACCGTCACCGCGATGGCTCCCACCTTCACGAGTGCGTCCGCGAATGTGAATGTGACGCCGGACAGTTCGATCACCGTCCTGGAAGAATACAAACGCTCGGGAGATGAGAACCGCTTTCGCGATCAGGGACAGATCATCATCGAGTCGAATTCTATTACAGAGGCGAGCCAATGGGGTGTGACGGTCGGTTTCGGGGCGACCGTGGCGGCTCGCGATGGCCAGCGGACTTTCCCCGGGGCGGCGATTCACTTTGCGTTGGAGAACGCCGACAATCTGGCACCGGGTCCCGTCATTCAGAACAATGTGATCGCAAACTTTGGTACCGGCGGCGTTCTGTTCGCGGGTAACGCGGCGGCTACGACGATCAATCAGTTCGGTCGCATCGTGAATAACACGTTCTATGGAGGACGCGTTGGGGATGACACTGGCGTGCGGGTCGGCACGAATGGTAGCCCCACCATTATGAACAATATTTTCGCCGACTTGAGGTTCGGTGTGCAGAACAACAACGCTTCGCCCAACACGCCTGTCGTTGAATTGCACGGCAACCATTTTGTGAATGCTGGCGGCGCGTTGCAGGGGCAGGACGTGACCAGCGACGCGACTTCCAACATTACGTTCGTCGATGCGGCGAACTTGAACTTCTATCCTGGTCCAGGATCGAATGCCATCGACAGTTCGCTGAATACGCTGCAGGATCGTTTCAACTTCCAGAACTTCAAGGCACCGTTGGCGATTCCCGCTGCGCCGTTGTTTGCGCCCGAACGCGATGTGTATGGCCAAAAGCGAGTCGATGATCCCAACGAAGGGCCGGTCGGTACGGGACAAGAGATCTTTAAGGATCGCGGAGCGGTGGACCGGGCCGACTTCGAGTTGCCCTATGCCGAGCTGTTGATCCCGACCGACAACGACGTACAAGGACTCGATGGCGATCGTAATGACACGGTCGTCTACTTGCCCAGCGCGCCACTACTAACTTCGTTTTCGATCTTGCTGGGTGATGGTGTCGGGCCGAATTCGCCGTTCCGAGGAACGGGAGTCAGCCCCTTGATCCTGCAGGACCGCACCGGCGCGGATGTTTCCGATCGGATTGTCAAGATCAGTCGGAACGGTATCCCGTTGGTTGAAGATGTGAACTATCGATTGGGCTTCAATGCCAACAATGACGTGCTGTTGCTGACGCCCTTGTCGGGCATTTGGCGACCCGGCAGCGTTTTTGAAATCACCTTAGACAATTCGTATACTCCGAGTGATCCGATCTGTTTGGTCGACCCGACTGCCGATCCTTGCATCGGTATTCGCGATCTTGCCGGGAATCGGTTGCGCAACAACCAGGCCGACGGTTCGACCAAGTTCACGATCATTTTGGGCGAGTTTGATTTCGACTACGGTGATGCTCCCGACACCAGCTATCGAACACTGCTGTCCAGTGACGGTGCGCGGCATGCGCCATTGGAGGAGGCGCCGCTCTATCTGGGTTCCGGATTTGATGGTGATGCCAATGGCCAGCCGAACGTCAGCGCCACGGGTGATGACGGTGATATCACGATTAGCTTTGCCGGAACGCCATCGTTAGATGCCGCCCCGCTCAAGGCGCTTGCTCCATTCACTTTAAAAATGCCAACCAGTGTCACGCTGTTGGACAATAACACTACCTTTACGCTGACCGACAGCGATGGTCCTCGTGTGTTCGGCTTTGACACCGATGGTGACAACACAGTCGTGGGTGCTGATGTCGTGATCTTCATCGGCGACCTTGTTGGCGCATCCGGAAATATCGACGACGTGCTTGCGGATCGCATTGCGACCGCGATCCAACACGATATCGATGGCACTCCGACCATCCCCGGCCAGTTGTTCGGCTTCACGCCTAAGGCCCTTTCGGATGGCATCCTGTACCTGGGCGGTCAACCTGAACTGTCCGTGACCACGAGCGCGGGATCGGGGCTCAGCGTCGTCACCACAGACACGCCAACGGGAACTCGATACGACTTGCAACTGACGCCCAAACTTCAGCTTGTCGTGCCAGCCAACGGCTCTGGGTTTGCCGATCTCTTCGATGCCAATTCGTTCACGCTAAGTGACGGACGTGTGACGAAGACCTTTATCTTTGACGATACGGTGGTGGCGGGAACGCCAGTGGGCGACGCGATCGTTCAATTCGATGTATTGCAAACCCCAACGACCGTCGCGACCGCCATCGCCGCTGCGATTCGGAAGCAATTTCCGGAACTGGATATCACACAGGCGGGCGCGGTGATTGATATCGACGGCATTCAAACCAACGGCAGCTTGGACGTGACCAGTACGAAACTCATCTCGCGCGGGCCGGGCAGCGCGGGCGGCGTATTTCTGGCACACGGTGCGACGTTCACAATCGACGACGGTTTGCATGACAAAGTCACGTTCCAGTTCGAGGCTTTCTCGCGGCTGGATCAGGCCGTCGGCGGGATTTTCACGCTGACGGTTGATGATGCTTCGCGGTTCCCGTCAAGTTTGCCATTCGACATTCTGATCGAGTCCGAACAATTGACGGTGACTGCCGTGTCGGGCAATGACTTGACGGTCGTGCGCGGAGTCAACGCGACGACTCCGGCGACGCATGCCGACAACATCGCGGTAGAGAATGTGCCAGGCGGGTCGTTGTTGAACGGTGCGATCAACAACACGGTGACAACGATTGCCGTGGACGATGCCACGCTGTTCCCAACGGCGGTGCCGTTTGACATCCAGATCGAATTGGAGCAACTGCGAGTGACAGCGGTTGCGGGCAACGACTTTACCGTCGTGCGCGGCATCAACGCGACGACGGCGATACTCCACGCCGACAACATTGCCGTCACGAACTTGCCCGGCGGATCGCAGCTCAACGGGGCGCTCGGGAACACATCGATGACGATCCAAGTGGTCGATGCGAACTTGTTCCCCGCCGTGACCCCATTCAACTTGCTGATCGTCGATCGCGAGCCAGGTCACGCTCCCGAAGAAGTGACGGTCACGAGTATCTCTGGCAACTCCCTGACGGTTACTCGCGGGGTGAATGGCACAACTGCGGGCATGCATCGTGAAGACACCTTGCTCGCGTATGCTGGGACATCGACGCTGAGCGCTAGCCTATTGGCAGCCGGCTCGTCGCTGACGGTCCCGAATCCCAACGCCTTCCCCGCCGTCGCGCCCTTCACGATTCAGATTGGCACCGAAAAGCTGACGGTGACTGCGATCACTGGTAACCAGTTCACGGTGACCCGCGGAGTGAACGGCACGCAGGCCGTCGACCACGCCATTGCCGCACCGGTCACTTACCAATCGCTGGTGGAGAATGCGATCTCCCTGTCACCCGAGACGACGGTCGACCGCACCAGCCAGCATGTTGTGGATGCGATTAATGCCGCTTTGAGCAATCAGACCCTGTCTCGCTTGACGCCATCGTATGCGTTGAACCTGGCTGGCACGCCTAGACAATTTGGCAGCGGCACCATTTCGATCGCGGTGCGGGCGAAAAGTTCGGTGGTTATCAATACCGCCCCTTCGCTACAACACACGGCTCAATTGCCGAAGCTGCTCACGTCGGTTCCGGCGAGTTTGGCGGTGCGCATGCCTCTCACGCAGTTCATCGTGACCACTGGTGGCGTTGCGGCACTGAACGACGGCGACCGCTTCACGATCCGCAGTGGCAGCGACCGGCCCGTGACGTTCGAGTTTGACAAGAATGGTTCCGGTGTTGGCTTCATCAGTCGCTCGATCGGCGTGTCCAGCTTCTCGACGAGTTCTTCGTCGACCGTCTTGAACAATCTGATCATTGCAGCGATCCAGCAGGCCATCACCGCGGGTGTTCTGCCGGCGTCCTTGAATCCGGTCGCCAATGGTGCGGCCGTCCAGATCGAAGGGGCCGACATTAGCCTGATTTCGGAAGTCGATCCACAGGGCATCCCGGATATTCCGGTACGGGGTCCAGTGGTCGATAACGATACGCTGACGATCAGCCGCGCGACCGGCGGTATCACGGCGAAGTTTACGTTCGATGAAGGATCGATTTTGGCTCAGAATGCCGCTGTGGGCCAAAGCTTTGTCAACGTTGTGGACAAGTCTGTGTTCCCGACCGTGGCGGGTTTCGATATCCGCGTTGGTAACGATGGCTACACGGTTACTGCAATTACTGGAAACCGATTCACACTGTCGCCCACGCTGACCGCGAACTATTTGGCAGGTACGATCGTGGCGAATGCAACGGCATTGTCGCACGTTGTTGTGTTTGCGTCCGGCCAAACCCCCAACCAGATCGCGGCATCACTGGCGGCGAAGATTTCGACCGCTGGCTTGCCGGCAACCGTCGCCGCTCCCGTGTTACTCTCCCGCGCGATCATCGAGCTTGGCGAAACGGATACCGATGTTTCGATCAGCACGCCTGTCTCGAACGTTTCCAAAATCGGTTTGACCGATCAGTCGGTGGGCGGAACATCGGGTGGCGTCAAGGACGGCGAC
>CAUJKL010000701.1 GCA_963204995.1 Planctomycetota bacterium
TCCTCAGAACGGTCTTGGCCATGAATCGGATTCAGGATCTCGACTTCGGTAATCGGCTGAGGCGGATTCAGCACAGCGTTCAGAAAGTGGATCGTCACACACGTATGGTCGGGACTGCCGAACACCAGCTTGAAAGCGAAATCAACTTTGGGATCGATACCAAGAGGCATAACCAACCGCCTGCTGCAAACGAGTGTGTTACCGCAGCAGTCGATCGGCTGCCGATTGCTCCCGCTACCAACCCGTAGATTCTGCGTCATCAGATCTGAGATGCCAGCGTCGTGTCTCCGTCAAGCAAGCTCAGCCGCAAGCAGTTCAAGTCAGGCACAGCCTGACCTACTTAACTGCCGTCCGAATGCTCGTCCCAACCCATCGAACCGCTCGTCACACTCGTCACCCCGCCGCCCGACGACGAACCGCCCGCACCGGAACTCGGACTCGCGCCGATCGAATACGACACCGTCCGGTCATCGAACGACTGGTTGCGATAGTTGCCGTCCTCGACGTGCGACCACTCGCCGTACGAATAGCTGTGGCTGCCGTCGTTCGGATCGGTATAGTCGGCTAGATGGCTGTGACGGAGGCTTTGCGACGCCACGGCTTGGAACGCGAGACGCGATTTAATTTGCAATGCTTCGCTCGACGCAGGATCTGTCCCAGTGCGCCGGGGTTTCGCAGAGCCTTAACCCCAACCACCGCGCCCGAAGTATCCCCCGAGCCGTCAGCTTGCAACGTGGAATCCATCGCGCCGCAAGCGACCAATCAAATCACGTCAACAGACGAGATGCCCAGAGCAGCGTGACCAATGAGCTGAGCAGTTCAATTCAATTCAGGCACAGCCTGACCTACTTGACTACAATGGTGCCGGTGAACGGTCACCCACGAGTTGAGCGATCGAAGGAGTTCAAGTCATGCACAGCCTGACTTACTTAACTGTCACGCGCCGGGCCGTTCGTCGGTTGGGCTCGGTCGCTTCGATGCTTGTCGTGCCTTGTGCAATAGTCTGGCGACTTCTTCGTACGCACTCTCGTCCAATTCAACGGACTGTCCAGATAGTGTCTTCCCAATAAGTTGTTCGAGAGGAAGCGAACCGGCATCAACGATCAGGGTAGATCTGTAGATGTTTCGCGTTGTATCCAGCGCTCCACCTTCTGAACGGATGATGGTGACGGTGCGATCCGGTTCGTCAGATATGTGGAGCGTATCTCCCCACCGAAAATGCCCCCCTTCGTGATCAAACTCAACGACCACGTACGGTTCGTCCGTCCGACGGGACAGCCCAACCATCACCACAGTCAACATTACTCTTCCGGCCATGAAGATACCTTTGCGATGTAGTCGTCCAGTCGTGCCTGTATTGCCGCCAATTCATCATCCGGGATACCCCATGCTTTGGCATTGTCCCGTAACTTCGTCAACGCGTCTAGTTCTGCAATATCGATCGCCCTCGATTCACCGAACCGACTGACCCATTCCGCGAATCTTCCGGTGCGATGTTGCGTGGCGTGAATAAACTCTTCAAAGACTTGCGTCCTGGTTGGATTGGGTGGCAATACAATACTATCTGCGCCATATGTGGCCGCCGTGACATGGTCGCCGTGTTTCAACTTCATTTCCACGATCGCTTCTGCAGAGTCGTCTATATCCCCAAAGGTGCCATCAGATCTCGTTTTCTCGAATGCCGCCCGCATTCGTCCGTAAAGTTCAGGATCCATCGGAGCGCCAGTGTCATCCGCGTTTGCGAGTACTTTTGAAATGGTCTCGGCGTTCCCCGATGGTGTATTCGGTAGATTACTCAGGGCTTTTGTGCCAACGACGTTCCCTAACCCGCCAACTAAGCCGCTTGCCATTTCCAAAACATCTCCGACATCCATGCTGCCGTCCTTTACGGACCCGTAGATGCCGCGACCAACACTGCTTGTGTTCTGAAGCATATCGATGACAAAGATGACTTTGCCGACCTTGGACGCTTGTGAGCCACCGGCTGTCGCTACACCAACCAAAAACTCAATGCCGATTCGTTGCCCCGCATAAGAAACGACGTAACCATTCGCTATATCTGCTTCCGTAACTGGTATGAATCCGATGCCGTCAACGAACCCGAGTGTGACGAAACTTACCGCCGTATCAACACCAGCATTGACAGTCGCTTTTCCGCCGGTAATTAAACCACTTTCAGTCGCCTCCAAGATATGAATCGCAGCATTGACCGCATCTCCGTAACGAAGGAAGCGGCGGTACTCTGGGTCCAATCCTGGATCGCGACGACCACCGTTCGGGGCTAACAGCTCTGCGGCCACACGTTTTTGCCGCTGATTGGCCGACTCACCTGGCAAGCTCTCGTTAATGCTATCGCTCCGTGGCGGGGGCGATGGCGATTGCTCAGGTGCCTTCGGGAATTGTGCTGCAAAACTGGACAGGTCAGGCCCGCTAATCGGCTTGCGATCAGGATGGCAGTCCGCACAATTCTCACCAAACTGACTTCCCACCGGTGTTCGCTCGTCTCGCTGCCTCGCACCCGGAGACGCATTACTCTCCGTCGGCGTTGCCGCTGGTGTCCCCGGTGCCGCTTGTTGTGCCGTGACACCGTTGAAATTGTTGGCACCTCCTGGTGATGGATTCGTTGATGGGCCAACCCCCGTCGGAATCTCCAATTCAGCACGCGTCGCAGGATACGTCGACGCACTCACCGCTGCGCCCGCGTTGAAGATGCCGCCATTGCCGGGCGAAGGAACGCCCGGACCGCCGGCGCTCGTTTGGAAACCTTCCGCATAGGCACTCACTTCCGGTGCGCCATCCGCGTACGCGATCACTTGTCCCGGACCACCGCCGCCGCCCGGACCCGAACTCACACCCGGACCGCCGCCGTAATAGCTCGTGCCGTAGCCCGTGTAGTAGCCGGAGTAAAAACCCGGACCCGAATTCAGCGTCTCCGAATACGAATCGCCCCAACTGCCGTTATAGCTGTTGCTCCAACTCGATGAAGATCCGCCACCGCTGCTGCCGCTGTACGTCTCCGTGCCGCCGTCCGCACCCGACGAGTTGCCGTAGTAGTTCCCGTTCACCACGTTCGTCGCCGAGGCCGACGCCGCCATCATCGCATTCTCGTCCAGCGTCCCGTCCGCGTTGTACCCGATCGTGTAGTTCCAATCGAAACTGAAGTCGTCGTGCGAGCCGCCCGAGAAGTTGTCCTCGTACCACGTCGTGCGGCTGTAATCCGAACCATTCTGCCAAGCATTGCCGTGCGAACTGGTCGAGCTGTCGTACGTCACGCTGCCGTCCGAATGCTCGTCCCAACCCATCGAACCGCTCGTCACACTCGTCACCCCGCCGCCCGACGACGAACCGCCCGCACCGGAACTCGGACTCGCGCC
>CAUJKL010000702.1 GCA_963204995.1 Planctomycetota bacterium
AGCGAAGACTACCGCCGAACAATCCACAGCCGACGGTTCTTCGCGCCAAGTGGCGACGGCTTACATTCTGAGCGGCCAAGCGAAAGCGTCGCCGGGTCTTCTATCGAAACTGTTCTCACCGCGTTCACGGAGCACGCCACAAGCCAACCCGCAATTCATTCCCAACGACGGCCCGACCGACATTGACTACTCGACGCGTAAAGCTCCCATGCGCGAAGGTGATGTCTTTGGCGAGATGAGCTGCATGACGCTCGCTCCTCGTTCAGCCACGATCGTCGTCGACGAAGACTGCTACATGGTCGAGTTCCTGCGGAACATCTTCGACCAAATGCAACGCGATGTCGGCTACCGGCAAAAGACCGACGAACTGTACGCCGAGCGCGTGCTGAGTACACACCTGCGGCGATTGGAGCTGTTCCAAGATCTGACCAACGAGCAAATCGAAGTGCTCCGACAAGCCTCGTATCTCGAAGTCGTCGATCCGGGTTCGATCATCTGCGATGAGGGCGATCAATCCGACAGCGTGTACTTGATTCGCAGCGGCGTCGTGCAGGTCGTGCGAGGCGCGCACGTGGCGTTCCGCGTCAACGATATCTCCGATTGGCCACAGTTCTGCCAAGCATTGCTTGCCGCCGAGCCGACGCAAGCTGCCGAGAAAAAGGAAGCGTTTCCTGCAAAACCCACCGGCGGATCGGCCATAGCCAACATCCTGGCGGCAGCACGTGGAGTTGGAAAAGCGACGGCCAAGCCGAAGGCCGAACCAGCTCCTGATGCGTCACCAAGCGATGCTAAGGAGAAACCAGTTCCGGTCAAACAACCAGCGACACCCAAGTCGGGAGCATCGGTCGCGGATATTCTGGCCGCGTCTCGCGCGAAAGCCAAGGAAGCGGTCAGCGATCTACCGACATCGCCAACATCAGACGCCGAGCCGACCGAGAAGAAGAAGCCTCGCGCGGCAGCCAATGCTCAAGACGTACTCGCCGCCGCGCGCGCCGCGATGAAGCCGAAGGAAGATGCCCCAGGCAACACTCCCGCGAAACGACCGGTAAAGGCGGCGTCCTCCGTGGCCGATATCTTGGCTGCGGCGAAGAAGTCGCCCACCGCTAAAGAGACGCCACCAACATCGGCGGATGAGGACACTTCGACTTCGTGTTTGGTATCGACCGCACCGAAGGCAGCTGGCGACGCGAAGCGTTACATCTGGTCTTGGTTCTCGCCACGAGTTCAGACTGCGATTCGAACCATTGCAAAAGGCGACTCATCATCGGATGGCGATCGCCAACTTGTTGTGCAAGCCGTCAACGAACTCATCCGTCAACGCGAGTTCATCGCATCCGCGGATCTGGTTCCTGTGCTTGAGCAGCCGGTGGTGCGTTCGTCGATCGAGGCCTTTCCACAAGGTGTGCCAGGCGCGAAGAAGCAATGGTCGGAGTTGGAAGTTCGCGTCGCCGGTGCGTTGGCGGTTCGCGAGTTGTTCGGTGCAGTGTTGTCGAAGGTCAGTGCCGAAAAAGGGCCGCCGAACATTTTGGCCTACCTTTCGCGAGGTGACTGTTTCGGCGAGATGGCCGTTGTGCTGAGCGTGCCGCGGCAAGCAACTTGCATTGCCTACGATCATCCGGCAGACGACTCGAACCGAAAGCCGGGACGAGTCGAGTTGGTGCGGATCGAAGGCGCGGCGTTCCAGAAGTTGCTGGCCGATTCACCCTCACTGCGAGCCTCTGTCGACAAGCTGGTATCGAAACGCTATGTCGACATTGTCGGCAGCGACTTGCGCCAAGCCGGCGACACGGGCACGTCTTTGATGCGCTCGGAAGAGTTTCGCGATGAAGGACTTGTGCAAGGGCAGAATCTGTTGCTGATCGACCTGGATCGTTGCACGCGATGCGGCGATTGTGTGCGTGCTTGCGTCAACACACACGATGATGGCTACTCACGATTGTTCCTCGACGGGCCGCGCTTCGATCGCTTTCTCGTGCCGTCGGCCTGTCGCCAGTGCTTGAATCCATCCTGCATGATCGGCTGTCCGGTCGGTTCGATTCAGCGTGGAAAGAACGGGCAAATCGAAATTCGTGATTGGTGTATCGGTTGCAGCCTGTGTGCCCGCCAGTGTCCCTACGACTCGATTCAGATGCACGATCTCGGCATCATCCAGGAACAATCCGTCGGTTGGCTATTTGCACCAGCGAGTCACATCGGCAATGCGAACTGGCAGAACCGTCGTTATCGAACCAGCGGCTGGTCAGTTGGAATCGCACCGTTTACCTGGACGATCGATTTGTTTGAAGCACTGGCTTCGTCGGGCAAAGCGAAGGCGTGGCAAGCCAAGGTCGGTAGCCTTCCGGAGCCGATTTGTTTTCGTTACGAGTTCCAACTGTCGCGAGATCAGCTTCGCCGCGGGCCCTTTGCAATTGCGGTGACCTCCAAGGGATTGACGGTTCGCGCCTGGATCAACGGAAAGGCAATCACCGCCGCTACACCTGCCAATCCAAAGAAGGCCAAGGACGACGAGTTGCAAACGCACATCGAGTCATCGCGGTTACGCAGCGGTAGCAATCTGCTGGCGGTCGAGGTCAGTCCGCCGACATCCAACAATTCCGATGTGTTCACGCCGAAGTACAATCAGCCGATCCTGACCGCACGGCTCGATCTGCTGCCGCACGCCGGCGAGTTGGCGCTCGCGACTGCCGGCCAGGACGTCGATCTCGAAGTCGAACTCGTCAAGCAGACTGCTGTCGTGTGCGACTTGTGCAGCTCGCTGGCCAGCCAACGACCCGCGTGCGTCGATCAATGTCCGCACGAAGCCGCGATTCGCGTCGATGCCCGCTTTGAGTTCCCTTCTGATTTTGAAGTCTTTAGTCCCTTATCATCATACGGACGCAACGATGTTTGAAATACTCGTCGAACATTGGGTGTTGACGTCAGTCGCCGTTTTTGTCGTCGGGTGCGTGGTCGTCGCGATCTACGATATTACGCAAAAGAAACACACCATCCTGCACAATTTTCCTCTGGTCGGCCACCTGCGATATTTTCTGGAAATGATTGGCCCGGAGTTGCGTCAGTACTGGGTGGCGAATGACAAAGAGGAGATGCCGTTCAATCGCGACGAGCGAAGTTGGATCTATGCGTCGGCCAAAGGCGAGAACAATACCTTCGGCTTCGGCAGCACCGAGCAAATGTACGGCGTCGGCTATCCGATCGTCAAGCACGCTGCCTTTCCGTTTCCGGATCATCAAGCGTTTCACATCGGCGGCGATCCATCAGCAGTCCCCTGTCTCAAGATCATGGGAGCTTCGCACCATCGCCGGCGGCCTTACCGACCACGTTCGATCATCAACATCTCGGCGATGTCCTTTGGTTCGCTGGGCGAACGCGCGATCTCGGCCCTGAATCTCGGCGCGGCCCAAGCTGGTTGTTATCACAACACGGGCGAAGGTGGCGTCAGCCCGTATCACTGTTTGGGCGGCGACATCATCTGGCAACTGGGCACCGGCTACTTTGGCGCGCGTGGCGCGGACGGGAAGTTCTCCATCGATGAAGTCGTTCGCAAGACGAGCGAGAACGACAAGATCCGCGCGATTGAGGTGAAGTTGTCGCAAGGTGCCAAGCCAGGTAAGGGCGGAATTCTGCCGGGTGCCAAGGTGACCGCGCAGATTGCGACGATTCGCGGAATCCCCGTCGGCCAGGACTGCATCTCGCCGAATGCACACAGCGAGTTCGACACGGTTGATGAATTGATCGACTTCATCGAATTGATCGCCGACAAGACGGGACTACCCGTTGGCATTAAGAGTGCCATCGGAAAAATTGACTTCTGGCACGAACTCGCCGCGCAGATGAAGGCACGCGGGCAAGGCCCCGATTTTATCTCGATCGATGGTGGCGAAGGAGGCACCGGCGCTGCACCTCTGACGTTCGCAGATCACGTGTCGCTGCCGTTTAAGATCGGCTTTGAACGCGTCTATCGGATCTTTCAACAAGCGGAGATTTCGAAACAGCTCGTCTGGATCGGCAGCGGCAAACTCGGCTTTCCCGATCGCACGTTGATCGCCTTCGCGATGGGTGTCGACATGATTCAGATCGCGCGGGAAGCGATGATCTCGATCGGTTGCATTCAGGCACTCAAATGCCACACGGGACATTGCCCCACCGGCGTCGCGACACAAAACCAATGGCTGCAAGCTGGACTCAATGTCGAAGACAAGGCCCAGCGATTCGCGACCTACATCAGAGCCTATCGCAAAGAACTCCTTTCCCTTGCACACGCTGCGGGCTATGAACACCCCGCTCAAGTCAACGGCGACGATATTGAATTCAGTTCGGGTGTCAATAAATTCTCGACCCTCACGGAAACGCTCGGCTATATGTGCGACGACATCGAGTTTAAGGGTATGGCCTCTCTGGCCGATGATTGGAGCGGCGGACCAAGTACGTCAGGCTCTCCAGCCTGAGCGTCGGCCTGGAAAGGCTAACGCACATTATGCGTTCCAGGCGGTCGATCTTCGACGAACTACTTGCTTTCCAGTTCCCACACGTGGTCGAAGTCGTCTCGCGAGATCAAAGCGTTCACGGCACGTGCCAGCAGCAATTGCGAGGGTCCATCGTTAGGATAGTCCGCGACCAGGTTGCCCAGATGTTTTGTTGCGGTGAAAAACTCTTTGCGTTCCATCGCTTGCAGGGCCGCTTCATAACGATCTCGCAAGTCGCTCCACCGCTCATCGGCCACCGCGACGATCTCGTACAGGTCCACCGGCGTCTCGATGTTGACCACGCGCACCTGCGATAAGCGGCGACGATGGATTTCGGGCCCGAGCTTCGCCGCAGTATTCCCGGTGATGAGGATCTTGGACTTCAAGTGTTTCGTGGCACCTTGGACGCGACTCGCCAGATTCACCGTGTTTCCAAGCGGCCCGTATTTGAATTTGCGCGTCGATCCGGTGTTGCCGACGCGTGCCAGGCCGGAGTTGATTCCAACACCGATACTGACCGGCTCGCCCAATTCGTTGGCCCAGCGCTCGTTCAAGCCACTCAGCTTTTTGACCATCTCCAACGCCGCCTGGCAAGCGAGCGTTTCGTGATCGGTCGTGGCAACCGGAGCACCCCACATCGCAATCACTTCGTCACCAATGTAATCGACCAACACACCGTTAAACCGTTGGATGCATTCCGAGAACTCTTCCATCACGTCGCAAATCCAAGCGAAGGTTCGCGCCGCTCCGAGTCGCTCGCTGATGCGACTGAAGCCACGGACGTCGCAGAACAAGGCTGTAATCTCGGCATCCTTGCCATCGAGCAAATCGGGATGCGATTCGAGTTGCTGAGCGAGTTCAGGCGTGAAGAACTGCTCGAAACGAACGCGAGCCGCCAACGCCGTGCGCTCTTGTTCCAATCGCGCCAGCCCTGCGGCCACACCCGAAGCGAGCAGCTCGACGAGCATGGCTTCTAACTGAGTGATATCCACCGAATCACGGTCCTCGGCGGGTTGTCGACGATCGCCGTAGAGAGCTCCAATCACTTCGCCTCGGGAATCCAGGATTGGCGCGGCGACCAATGCTTCGACACCTTTCAAACTCGCAGCCGATGTCAGCGACGTCGCACGGCGGAAGGTGCGGCGTTCGGATCGTGCCGCGTCGAGAATCGTCCTGCTCGGTTGCCAACTCTCGGAGACGCTTCCGCGGCGCGTGCAGACGTTTTGAGGGTTCCAGATCGTTCCGTCCCAAATCACGACCGACGCGGTGTCGAGCCCCACCAATTCGACAACCGCTTGTGCGGCACGTTGGAGAAAGTCCGGTGAACTCGCGGCACTTTGAAACACGGACATGGCCGCTTGCAGCCACTGCACCAACATCTCGCCGTCTTCTTCCTTGGCCGCTGCGGCAGCGATGGGCCTGATGCGAGTCGACGGCGGCTTGTGCTGTCCGGGCGCGAGCGTCATGTTCGCGAGACTGACCATCGGCGACGAAGCTTCCTCGTCAATTTCGATCCGCATTGAACGATCGCCGACCACCAGCACGAAAGGCGGTGTCAATTCGTGGCAATCGTTTGGCCCGACGACTCCCGCCGAATCCGTCGCGATCGGCACGGCAGCGCTCAGGTTGCGCACGACGACCTTTCCGGTGGCCAGCGGCTCGAGTCGCACGTGCCGTCGCGAAAAAGTCGCCTCGGCCTGATTCGCCACGATGATCCGGACTCCATCCTTGATCTCAACGCGCTTGTAACAGGGCGGTTCGTCGGCCTGCTGGCGTCCCAATTCGACGGGACCGGTGAAGCGCGTCGAGAAGACAGGCTGTTGCTGATGGTAGATATGTAGCGACAGGTTCATGGCTGACTGGGATTTACATTAGTGTCGTGTTGTTGCGATCGCTTCCGCAATCCGTGATTGTTGCAGGTCGACAGCCGCGGAGCTACTCGTTCGCCGCGTTGGGCGGAGAAGTAGATAGTTCACGGAGTACCTCTTCCCATCCCGGATCATCATCCCAAGTCGGAGATTTGAGTAACTTATCGCGGAGCGCAGCGATATCGAGGCGCGGTTTCATGAGTTCCAAGGCATGCAGCAAATTGGCAATGAGTTGATCTTCGAACGGACGGGCATCGACATTTTCCACCCAGGTCGCGTGCGTCCCTAGGCTAACTTCGAGCAACCGCTCGACCTCACCTTCCGCGTAGAGTTCCAGAGTTGATTCGAATGCATCGCGGATCGCGATCCGTTTCGCCGCGGACAATTGCGGTTGAGGGCTGGACTCGCGCGATGCCAGCGCCTCCGACTTCCATGGCTCGATCCGCTCCAACAGCGGAGCAATTTCCTGCTCGGAGAGCCCGGGCAGAAGCTGGTAGACGCGACGTACTTCGTGATCGCGCGCGTCGATGTCGCCTTGTTCCTGGCACGCGATCGCGTCATTGACGGCCCGCGTTCCTTGGGCGAGCCGCAAGGCGCGTCGGACTTCAGCGGCTCGTACGCGGAGCGCCGTGGCGTGGGCTTTGGTCATCTTGGTCACGGAAGCGACGAGGCGCGCTTTGGCTTCCAGATTCATCGCCTTGGAAACGCGGCCTTGCCGAGCGACGCTCAGCGATTCTTCCAAGAGGAGGTGAATGCTCGCGACTTGCTCGCCCAGAGACGTCAGCAGGTCGAGCCGCGCTCGCAAGTCATCGAAGCGACGTCGGTGAGTCGCGAGTTGCTCGCCGTGCTCGGCAAGCATCGCCTCGGCGGCCGCGACACCGGCGCGTGCTTCCACAAGATGGCCGTCGCGCAAAGCAGCGGCCAGCCTTCCTAAAAGCTGTAGAAATTCTGGTGTAATCGAATCGATTTCGGGCGGTTCGGGAGCCAGTCGCCGGCGCAGTTCGGTGGCTACTTCGGCCAGTCGGACGACGCGGGTATCCAACTCGTCGGCTCGTTGTGCAATCAGATCTTGCCGCCACAAACCAGCCTGGATCAAGGCCTCCGCGGGTCGTTGACTCGCAAGCAGCGACTCGATCATCGCGGCGGTGATGGGGTTCAATTCCGCGAGCAGCAAAGGGATCAGGGCGTCGAGTTGCGTGCGTCGTTGATCCTCGTCGGCGACCTCCAAGTCCTTGAGTACTTCGAGCCAGTCGCTGGCGCTGTGCAGCGCCAACTCGCGATTATCGAGCGTGTTCAACTGGGCGATGTGAGCCAGCATCAGCTGCTCCGCGTCCGTTAGAATACGCCGCGTCATCTCGGAAAGCAGCCGATATCGCTCGTCGGATTCGTCGAACGCGGCTGCTCGCAGTGTCTGCTCCCAGACGCGTGCGAGTATCAAAGCGCGGAACGGATCCGGGTTGTGTGCCAACGCCGCAATCACCTCGGGCGTGATTGCAGCGGGATCGACGTCCTCGACTGACAGCGTCGGCGCGGCGGGCGCGACGCGATGCATGATCGTACCGTCCTGAAAGTCGATCGCAACGGGCGAATCGCGTCGCAGCGCCTTTCCGATGGTGACTGATGCGAAGCCAACAACGACCGCAACGATCGTTGTGAGTACGAACTTGAGCCCACGCGATAGGCTGGTCCGTCCGGGCGGAAGCGACGTCGTAGGCTCTTCGTCCTCGGGGATCGTGCGAGCGAACTGAGATCGGCGAGACAGTGTGCGAGTCAAGGGCACACCAGAACCGCAGGAGGGGCAGTACAGTGTCTGCGCGAGATCCCTTAGCGTGACCTCGATTTCCTGACCGCACAGGCAATGCACGGATTTGAGGACGCGTTCCTGTAGATCCGCGGCCAACTGGGGAGAGAAGGCGGAGTCTTCGGTTGGGGTCGATGCCCGTTGCTGTTCGGGCGTCGGATCGACTGTTGGTATGTTCATGCCCAAGCCGCATGAATCACAGTAGACAATTTGTCCGCGATCGATGTCCGAGAAACGGACGTTCCCGCCGCATCGGCACGGGAGCACTTGTTCGGATTGCCGGGGATCGTTCGAAGCCGCCGTCATAATTGCACGCCACCACCTCCACCACCGCCGCCCAGCACCAGGTCCCTGCCAGCCTCGAATGGAAACCAGCCGACCTCGAATCCGTGTTCCCAGGCGACGGTTCTTGCTTCTCGAAACACCTCGAAGCTGTCGTGAAACACGATGAATTGAATCACCGTCGACGCGGGCACCGCCTTTCGCAACTCCGCCAGGTACTCTGACGTATCGGAACGAAGTTGCTCGGGCGATTCGCCCATGCCTCCCGGCTTGGGGATTGCGAGCAGCTTATCGAGTTCCGGTTCGCCCGCGTCGCTCATGTGGTAAACGTATCTTAGGTTGAAGTTTCCTTCTGGAATCTCGACGGTGATCTCGGAAGACGCCGCATTCCGAGCCGCCTTGCGGAGTTCGTCTCGGAATGTGGCAGTCGGCTCCGACTTGCTCCGGTGTCGCGTCACGGCCTCGAAGTCCGGGTAGATGACGCGGCCTTCCAGGCACACGAATAATAATGGCTTCGAGTTCGTTCGTCGCGCCAAGGGCGGACGATACTTCAGTTCCTTCGCACCAGGCGGCTCTTCGGCTTCGCTTTCCTCGACGGGCGGTGGCGGCGACGACAACTCGTCGATCAACCTGGCGATCTCGCGGTCGAGTGCCGCGATGTTTCGGGCGAGCAACTCCGCTTCCCGTTCCGCGGCCACGATGTTCTCGGCCAACAACTGAGCGTGTTGACGAGTCGCCGGAGTTGAAGCACCGGGCGAAGGCGTGCGACGGATGCTCTGTTGTGCAACCGCCGGCACGCAGAGGCAGAGCATGCCGGCACTTAGCAGCGTGATGTACCGCGTGTGGAGATAGGTGGGGCGTGGGTTCATTCGCTCGACTCCGGTGGCGCGGCGGGAGTCTCGGGCGTGGTAAGTTGGCGCTGGACATCGGCGACTTGTTGCGCGACGATTCGAACCTGCTGGTTCGCATTGTCCAGTTGTGCTTGCAGTACGACAACCTGCTCCAATAATTCGTCCACGGGCAATTGTCCCACCTGCGATTCGCCGACGAAGGCAGGAGTGGGCGCGTCTTGCACTGCCTTGGTTGTGATGCCGACGAGCAATACCACGAGCAGGATGAGCGCCCCGACTAGGTTCGTCACCGAGTCGGTCAAGCCGTCGAAGTTGACGTTCACGCTGTCGTTGTTTCTCACTTGTGCCATGCGAATGTGTCTCAGTTTTCTTCGGACTGTGCCAACAACGACCATTCTTCCGCAAACGGTTCCCAGCCGAGATCGATAGCGCTCAACGCGCTGCTTCGCGGAGGAGGCGGATAAACTTCGATGACGTATCGCTTGACGGCATCGAACGCTTCGATGCCATTGGGGCGAACGAGAAACAGCAGGTATTCGTTCGCTCGTTTCTCGTATGCGGTGCGTAGATGTATCTGGAGCGGTGTCGTGGGTTTCGCGCCGGGATCGAGCCGCTCGCCCGCGGGCGGGAGGTCGCGAATCGAGAACCGCAGGGCACCGGGTTGCACCAAAAATCCCTCGGCGTCCACTTCGATAAAGCGAGGCTGTTTTTGCCGTTGCCCCGGCTCTCGCACTGGGATGAGCTTGCAGACCGGATGATCGACAAGTTGAGCACCGTCGAGCAGTCCGTCGCCGGATGCGAGTTCAGACTCCGTCCGCTGCAACACCACGAGCGCCATCAATTCGTCGCGGCGTTCGAGCAAGCCGCCAAGTTGCTCGGTACGGTCGGCAAGCTGTTTCGCCAGTTCGTCGAGTCGTAATTGGAGTTGAAGGTAATCCTGTTCGGTGAGGCCCGATCCCTGCTCGGTGCGGGGCGACACGGCGGCGGCCTGCCGCGCATCGACGATTCGCGTGCTGACGATCAGCAGCATGAACAGGATGAGAACGCCGATCACACAGCAAAGGACACTGAGGAACGGAAACATGTCAACGGTGATAGATCGTGGCCGACGTTTCATGGTTGTGGAATGCGTGAGAGGAAGAGTCACTCATGGCCGGGCTTGTGATCCGGGTGGCGAAACTCGAGCGTGGCATGTGGGTCATCGAGCGGAAGATTCGCTCGCAATTCGAGAAACTCGCGACATTGGTGGATGTTGTCGAGCAACGCCTGTTGCAATTGCTGGCCGACTTCCAGCACCTTCTTCATTTCGGTATTCATGGTCTCGTTGGATCGGGCCAACACCAGCGAAGCTTCACCGGTTCGTTCGAAGATTTCGTCCAAGACCTGATTCAACTCGCGCATTCTGCCGATGCGGCTGGTTTCAGAATCGGACAGTCGACCCTGGACATCGACCGCGATCTTGGCGAAGTCGCCGCCGATCACGCGACCGAGTTCGCTGACACGAACCTGCCACTCGGCCAGCCATTTCTGATGTTCCTGAAAGGCGCCTTCCAAGGCATCGCGCACGACTTCGGGCAAGTCATCCTCGGCGTCCGCGTCCGTGAGTCGGCGCAGCAGCGATTCATTGGCGAATTCCTGGATGCGATCCAACATGCGGTATTCGCTTTTGCGAAGTGCCTCGGTGGGAAACAGCAGCACGATCGCCATGCAAAGCGCGATCAAGGTGGTGTCGAAAGCCGTTGACAGGCCGGCGACGACCTGCTCCATCCCGGCCATCAAGGCATCGCCCGCGCCGCTCGCGGACGACTCGCCGCCACCAAGCGAGACCTCGAGAGCTCCGACCGCCGCGCTGATACCGACGACCGTACCGATGAAGCCGAGTATCGGAACGGCCCAGATAAACGCCCGCAGCAAGGTGTATCCCGCGTCGACTTGAGAAGCGTCGATTTCCGCTTGCGTGGTGAGATACTGTTGCACTTCCGGAACGCTGTTGCGCGAACGAAAGTGATCCAACGCGCCGTAGATGCGCCGCCCGAGAATGCTGAAGCGTTGCGGGAGCGGCGAGCGATCGAGATGCTGCAGGAACTGGTCGACGTTGTCCGGTGTGATCTCGACACCGATCTTGAGAGGAATCAGTTCGAGTTCCAACTCCGCATAGCTGCGTTGCGTCTTGACGGCCATGTACTTGAGCGTCAGGATCGCTAAACCCCAGGCAGTGACCAACGTCGTCACATAAGGAATCAACCCGGCCCCTAGAAACAACTTGGTGAACGCGTAACTCT
>CAUJKL010000703.1 GCA_963204995.1 Planctomycetota bacterium
CTCCGAGGCGGTCGACGGGCCAATTTCGCGGGTCGACGGCCTCGGAGGGCCGTCGTACTTGGCGCATCGCTATCCTCAGTCCGTCATAGTCATCCGTCACTGGGGGCGATAAAATGCCCAGTGTCGAAACAAACTGACATCATCAAATCGCCCTTTAAGCCAAGGCCCCTACTCCCCAGGACACAGCACCATGAGTGACGATTTTTTAGGTGACCGCCGACGCGTGCTCGAAGATTCCTTCTTTGCCCAGCGCGACCGCGAACTCATGGAGAAACTCAAAACTCAGGTGAAAAAGGAAGCATTGTCCGATGCTTGCGGCATCAAAAACCCAGCCGCGCTGGAAAGCCTCGTCAATGCAAATATCAGTCCCGAGACGATTACCGCCCTGACGCTCGTGCCGCTGATCGCCGTGGCCTGGGCCGACGGCAAGATTTCTCCCGAAGAACGGGCTGCAATCTTTTCAGCCATGGAAGCGGCTGGTATCGAAGCCGACTCAATCTGTCACCAACTTCTAGATACTTGGCTTACGGACCCCTGCCCGGAGTTAGTGGAAGCTTGGAAGGGTTACATCCAGGCACTGGCCGCTACCGCATCGCCGGATGCTATCGCTACGCTTCGCGACGACGTGCTCGAACGCGCTCGCGAGATTGCCGCTGCCGCAGGGGGCGTCCTGGGAGTTGGCAGCATCTCGAAGAGCGAGAGGGCTGTGATCGAAGATCTCAGGTCAGCCTTCCCGTCATAATCGCTTTGACTACTACAAGCGAGCAGCTTTACCCAGCTCGTTGCTTTTTCGCAGCATTCGGTGTTGCTAAATCGCCACACGTTGCCAAAACGCGTGGTACGTTTTCGCAGATTAGACAAGATGCGACGTGCGCGCCACGATCCATTCGTATTGGACTCGATGGCCACGCCGCGACGATCCGCGAACGAGTACCACGATGTCCTGGACGAACCCAGCACGAAACACGCTCATCGCCGCCATGATTTGGCTGGTGAGTGGTGGTTGTTCGAGCGTTCGAGTCCCGGCCATCGATCCGACCGGTGCTAGTCTCTTCTCGCAGGGTGGCACCTACACGACACTCGAGTCGCCCTGTGCTTCGCTCTTACCCGCTTCGTGCTTGCCTCGCCCTGCGTATGCCGAACCACCGTCAGTTCCAGCTTGTCTACCGCCGGGTGCTGTCGCTCCTCAATATGGCACGATCCCAATTCAAACGAGACCAACGCAGTTTGTTGCCACGACGAACGTCCCGGATCGGCTGCTACTAACACCGTCGAAGATCGTGGCACCGGTGGGGAGCGAAGTTGTGTTACTGGCGGGGCTGGCCGGTGCGGACGGTTACTTCGTGCCCAAGCAACCTGTCGAGTGGCTCCTGTCGCAAGAGAGCGTGGGGCATTTCGTGGACGTGGGCGAAGATGATCATCCAACATTGTCCGCTTTGCTCCATCGAACGCCTGCGAAACGGAGCACCAACTTCGCCGTCGCGCGAACGACTTCGCAAGCCAGAACGATTACGCGTGGAACTCCCGCACCTAACGATGACATCGTGCTCCAGAAGGGGCAGACTTGGGTGACCCTCACTGCCGCCGGTGAAGGTGTGAGTCATGTCACCGCCATGGCACCGGACGCCGCCAACTGGGAGCAGCGGCGACAGACCGCAACCATTCAATGGGTTGACGCACAGTGGTTGCTGCCAGCGCCCACGGTTGTCCGGGCCGGGCAAGCCCAGATTCTTAGCACCACGATAAATCGCAATTCGAGCCGCGCCGCCGTGCGAGGCTGGCTCGTCCGTTACCAAATCATCAGTGGTCCGTCGGCGGGCTTTGGTCCCGAGAGAGCGCAAAGCGTAGAAGTCGTGACCGACGCCAATGGCAAAGCTTCCGTCTCGTTGCAACCGCTGAGCAACGAGCCGGGTGTCACGCAAGTCAATATCGAGATCCTTTCCCCCGCCTTGTCGGGTCTTGATGGACAACCAGTCGTGATTGGCCAGGGCGCGACGAGTGTGACTTGGAGTGCTGCCGGGCTGGCACTGCGAATCGTCGGTCCCTCGCTGGGAGCGGTGGGCGCGACACTTGACTATCAGATCGAGGTGACCAACCCCGGCGACTTGCCGGCAGAAAACGTCGTTGTCACCGCCGAGGTGCCACCGCTGCTACGAGTGCTGGGCAGCCAGGAAGGAGTGGTGGGTGCCAATGTTGAATGGCGAGTCGACAAACTTCCGCCACGCGGATCGCAACAGTTCAACTTGCAATGCCGCGCCATGTCGGCAGGCAGCGTATTTATCTTCGCACGGGCCGGCGGAGTGGGTGTCACGGCCGAAGGCGTGAAGTTCAATACCGAGATTCTGCAATCGGCACTGCAATTGACGATGGAACAGGCGGGTGGCGAGAACCCGACCGCGCTCAAAGTCGGCGATCGAGTGAGTTTCAACATTCAGGTCACGAACACGAGCAACGTACCGCTGACCAATGTTCAACTTCGCGATTCGCATGACGATGGACTGCAGGAAGCTCATGGCGAGCCGAATCCGATCTCGAAGAACGTCGGCAACTTGGCACCCGGTGCCAGCTGGCCGCTGGCGATCAGCTTCATCGTCCGCCAACCCGGCCAACTGTGCCACACGCTCACAGCCACCGCCGATGGTGGTCACACCGCATCGGTCGAGCGATGCATCACGGCCGGCGCACCGCTCTATGCCTTCTCGATGGACATTCGCGGTCCCCAAGAAGTCGCAAGAGGCGACACCGCGAAATACGAGATCCTCGTGACAAATACCGGCGACGGCGAACTCACGGGGCTGCGAGTTGTTTATCGAGCTGACGAGGCATTGCTGCCCAAACGTGCGACCGAAAACTACAGGATCGAATCGGGTGCCTTGGTGTGGACGATCGCTTCACTCGCCCCCGGCAAATCCATCGAACCGATCACCGTGCTCTGCGATGCCGTGGCTCCTCACAATGCCGCCGAAGTCAAAGTCGTGGTCGACACTGCTCAGTCACAAACAAACTCCAAACAGATCACCACGGCCATTCGTCAAGCTTCGGCACCGGGCGTCGCACCACCTGGCCCGCAGCGACCGGAAGTTCGCAACGACCCCGAACCGCAGCCACCGTTGGGACCAAACGGCGGAACCTTGCAGGTAACGGTGGCCGACACCAACGATCCGATCCGCGTGGGTGACACGGTGTCGTACATTGTCGAGATTCAGAACACTCGTCAAGTTTCCGACAAGAATGTTCGCGTCACCTACTACTTGCCAGTCGGCGCGAGATTCGTCTCGCTCTTGGGCGGCAATGGCTTGCCGGTTGAAGGACAGCGAGTCAGTCCGGATAAACTAATTATTGGAATGGAGAACCCGATCGTAGAAATCCGGCCCGGTGAGAAGTTACCGCCTTTCCGCCTACAAGTCGAAGGGCTGCGACCAGGAAGAATGGAACTGCGTGTTGAAGTAACCAGTGTCCTGTCCGGTGATCAGCCAGTGATCGTGAAAGCGGATACGAAAGTGGACGTCAACTGATGGCTACGCATCGATTCGTCGTCTTGCGACACGAACCGGGAGAGGCCGGGCCACGCGAGTTGCACTGGGACTTGATGTTCGAGTTCGGCGACAGCCTGCGGACCTGGGCCCTGCAAAGCGAACCACAAATCGGCGAAGAAATAGCGGCCGACGAGTTGCCTCGCCATCGCACCGACTACCTTGAATATGAGGGCCCGGTGTCGCAAGGGCGAGGCACCGTTCGCCAGTTTGATCGCGGCACGTTCGAGGTGCTGCAAGATTCAACGGAACAGTTATCCGTTCACGTGAATGGCGAGTTGCTACAAGGGCAGCTGCAATTGACTCGTGACGCTTCCCATCAACGGTGGATCGTCTTGCTGATGCCGAGCTGAAGCGAAGCGCTCAGCGTCGGCGTTGCCTTCCGCTCCGTATGACCGGCGAGATAGATCTCACCTTCACGAAGCTCGATCGTATCCACATAGATCTCGCGATGAGCGTAATCTTCGTGAGTCACCGGCACGGTCACGAGTGCCACCGGATCGCCATCGATTTGTCGCCAAGTTAATGGGATATCGCCGCGCCGCGCCGCTGTCGTGATCTTGTCGAGGAACTGCTTGAGCGGTACGGGCAACGCACCCGCGCGGAGCTTGCTAACTCGAACCGCAAGTGTATTCGTCTCGGTCGTCAGATCGACGTCCAGTGCCATCGACACAATCGTCTTGAACTTGCCGTTGTCGAATCGGCAAGCCACGCGAATTGCATCGGCGTCGATCGCTACTCGCGGCTCTTGTGTTCCCGGCGGCAACATGTTCGGGAATTTTTCGGGCAGATCGGCCACCAACCAACCATTGACCTGCTCTTCAGTAAACACGGCTTCCCAAGTGCCGATGCTGCGTACTTCGTTGTGCAGATCGAGAAAGCTTTGCTCGAGTGCATCGCCGGCTTCCTGATTCTCCTCACGTTCGACAAGCATCGCTTGGCGATAGAACGTTGGTTCGCGCTGTGCCGCTCGATACAACGCCAAGACTGCGATCCCCAGCAGTCCGAGAACTACCGCAGTCGTCAACAGAATGTAGCGGATCGCCTTTCGCACAAGAGCACTCGGCCATCTAGAGTTGAATCGAAAAGGGGGTGTAAACCGCAGCCTGATGCAGCCTGGGAATACTAGCCAGACACTCAAAACGAGTCAACGCTGAAGTAGCGACAGCCCGCCGTCCTCAATTTGATACGGAACGATCTCGTCCGAGCAGGCGCTGCCCCGATGTTTGGCCACGTACAATCCTCGACCGATGCGACTGCCATCGCGAGTCTTGCCCATATAGATCAACGTGTTAGCGTTCGACAACGCGTCCCCTTCATCCAAGGGACGAGAGATCAAATCGTCTAGCATCGACTCGTGCGAGGTGTACAACATCATGCAACCGATGCTGGCATTGTCGTACGTGGCCGCTGCCGCCGCTGCCGCATTGGCTCGATAGCTCTCGCGAAACAGATCGCGGGCGACCCATTCGGGATCCTTCCGCAAGATTTGATGATAGACGTACTCGCACAAGTTCAATTGGATCGATTCATGCGGCCGATCGGTGGGCTCGATGCCATCAATCACAATCCGCCGCTTGCCGCTCACAAAGTTGCCATACAGGAATGCGATCGCCGCACGCAGCTTGGCGTTCAGCTCGACTTGCCAGCTCCGCCACTCGTCCCAGTCCAGATCGCGTTTCGTCACTCGCTGCCCGCGATAGTCGAAGACGTGCAAGTAGTCACCGTGCGAATCGCGTGCGAAGAAGTCCTCCAGCTGTGGATGTTGTTCGCTGGGGATCGCCTCGATCGACCAATCAAACATCCGCTGGGCATACTCGGCGTGGTTCTGCGAGTCGCCTCGCGCAGCGACATCGAAGATCACGCCGCGATGGCGTTCGTCGGCTTGGCCCGCATGGGCAAACTGAAGTCCGAGTTGCGTCTTGCCGATTCCCGTCGAACCGACGACGACGGTTAACGTTCCAGGCAGCAAACCGCCGCCCAACATTTCATCGAGTCCGGCGACTCCGGTGGATTGACGCTTGGCGACGGCCACAACTACCTCAAGCTTTCCCAGGCACCGATCAGCAGCTCGGCCGCGCGATCGATATCTTCTTCGGAAGTGTACCAACCGACGCTCAAGCGAACCGTACCGCAGGCTTGGTCGGGTGTCAGTCGAATGGCAGCTAAGGTCGCGGACAGTTTGGTCATGCTGGCGTGGCAGGCCGAACCTGTCGAGGCGCAAATCTCGGGAGTCCGCGCGAGCAACTCGCCGCCCGTGACATCGGGAAAGTTGACGCTCAACGTGTTGGGCAAACGCGGTGCTTGCCCGCCATTGATGGTCAGCTCGCCGATCGCCTCTTGCAGCTTCCTCTCCATGCGGTCTCGCAAATCTGCCATGCGATCGCTCGCGTCTTCTACGGCTTTGCCCGCCAGGAAGCAGGCGTGACCGAGGGCCACGATGAAGGCGGTGTTTTCCGTGCCGGGCCGCAAGCCGCTTTCGTGTGCCGCACCGTGCGTGTACGGCTCTAACGCGACTCCCTGGCGAACGTACAACGCACCCACTCCTTTCGGCCCGTAAAGTTTGTGGCCGGCGATCGTCAACATATCCACACCCAGCTCTTCGACATAAGTCCGAATCTTGCCGATGGATTGGGCCGCGTCGGTGTGAAACAGGATGTTCCGCGACCGACACATTTCCGAGATGGCCTTGAGCGGTTGAATCGTGCCGATCTCGTTGTTCGCATGCATGATGCTGACCAACTTGGTATCGGGCTTCAGCAGTGCAGCGACGGCTTCCGGCTCGACGACTCCGTTTCGATTGCAGCCCACGACGCTGACTCGGCACCCCAGCTTTTCCAGGTATTTCGCCGGCTCGGCGATTGCAGGATGCTCGAGTGCCGAGATCACCAGGTGCCCGCCAAACACCGGCGCGCGAGCCATCATGATCCCCTTGAGCGCCAGGTTGTTGGCCTCCGTCCCGCCACCCGTGAAGATGATTTCGTCGTGGTCGGCTCCCAGCAGCGCAGCCACTCGATCCCGCGAGTCTTCAATCGCTTCGTGGCAGGCCCGGCCTAACGAATGGCTGCTGGAAGGGTTCCCGTAATGCTCGGTGAGGAACGGGAGCATCGCTTCCTGGACGCTGGGAGCGATGGGCGTGGTCGCGTTGTAGTCGAGGTAGATCTGTCTCATTCGTTGAGCTTACGCAAAGTTCTGCACCTAGAACAGGCACCTTCAGCGATGCAGAAATGACGAGTGGCGGGAAAAAAAGGCGAAAAAAAGAACTGGCTTTCGGCTGCGTGATATGTGAAAATGCCAACATCCATATTCGGATGATCTTCCCCGCGCTGTGACCGTTCGGTTGTTAAGACTTTTCTCGGGAAGGAGACATGCTCATGTGCCGTCGAACACGTTCTGGTTTCACGTTGGTTGAATTGCTGGTGGTGATCGCCATCATCGGGATCTTGATGAGTCTGCTGCTGGTCGCGCTCGGATCGGTGCGAGCGAAGTCGTTGCAGATGCAATGCCAAGACAACTTGAGGCAGCTCGGCATGGCGACCATCGAATTCAGTGCGGCGAAGAACCACTATCCAGGCTGGCAGGATGTCATCGCGCGCGATGTATCGCTCCCACTCGAATACCCTTCAGCGCTTCCAGGCGGCACGACGAACAAGATCGCATCTTGGCAAGTTCTCTTGCTGGATTATGTCGAACAGCGTCCGTTGTACGATCGCTGGGACGATCAAAGCGTTCCGAAGTGGGTTGCCGATCCGGTGACTGGTCAGCCGGTGTTGAATGGCGATCTGGCTCACTACATACCGATCTACGTTTGTCCCAGCCAGCCGAGCAGTCGGACTTACGGACCTTCCACGTCGTACGTGGCTAACGCTGGTTATTACTCACTCGCGACCGACCCGGCTCCATATAACCTCGCGTCGAGCAAAGGGCCCACGACCGCCGGCTACGACTATTGGGACGCTCAACGCGGTGCCAACGGCATCTTCGTTGATCGTGTGCCGATTCCAACAACTGCTGGCTCGCTGAAGCCGCATGATCCGGCAATCATCCCCAGCGTGACGGCGACCGGCGTTGTCGATGGCCTCACGAACACGCTGCTCATCAGCGAGAACCTGGTGGCGGGACAGTGGTGGCAACCGGGGCTGGAATCGACTTTCGTGTGGCTCTATGCAACCGAACCCGGTTGTCCGCCGTCGGCTGGCAAGCCCGCGCCGACCCAATTGGTTACCCCGGAGATGCGCGTCAATGGGTTGAAGAACACAATCACCGCGCTCACGCCACAGACCGCCCGGCCTTCGAGTCGCCACACTGGAGGCGTCAATGCCGTATTTGCGGACGGGCACACCGCCTTCCTGCGTGATGGAGTGGACTATCACGTCTATCAGCAACTAATGACTCCCAACGGTGCCAAATCGGACATGCCCTGCGGCGGCTACGTGCTGAAGAGCGGTGATTTTGAGTATTAGTTGGCATTTTGCAATTTTTGGACTGCGGCGACTTGTCGCCGCTTTGGCATTCTCCGCAGTCGGCGGCCCGTTTTGTGACCACCACATCGGCGGTGGCGACGAAAACAAAGTGCTACGCACAGAATTCAAAAGCGGTGCCAAGCCACCGCAGTCCAAATTCCTGGCCATTTGCTATCGGCAGTGGACACGCCGTGTAGTTTTTGCGAACATGGATAGCGTTCATATCTTCCCGTGTTGTTAGAGTTCTTGGTTCTCATTAAGCACCCGAATCGGGAGAGGAGTCAGCCGCTATGTCCAAGTCGACATCCAGAGGCTTTACGTTGGTCGAGCTATTGGTCGTAATTGCGATCATTGGCGTCTTAGTCGCATTGCTATTGCCCGCCGTCCAAGCCGCCCGCGAATCAGCCCGCAAGATGCAGTGCAACTCACAGTTGCGAGAGTTGGGACAAGCGGCGTTGACGTTCGAAAGCGCGAAGAAGCGATTCCCAGGCTGGCAAGAGATTGTGGCGAGGGACTCGTCCGCGCCGATCGCGGTGATAAAGAACGGAGACCCAAAGAATAAGCCCGCAGGTTGGACAGTGCTATTGTTGCCCTATCTGGATCAAAACACACTGTACGATGCCTGGGACGACCAGTCAGTCGCGAGTACCGACCAACGGCTTGTTCAGTTTTTGCCAATTTACAGTTGCCCCAGTCGACAGACGGTGTATCAGAAAGGGACTTACACGTCCTACGTCGCCAATGTTGGTTATAGCGACCTACCGGGGGTAGTCGTTGACAAGAGTTCGGCGACATACTGGGGCAAATTTAGCAAGACCAACGGAGTGTTTCTCGACCGAATCCCATACAACAGCGGCGGAGCATTGGCGAGTTTGAACCCGAATCGCTTGAATGAGGTGACTTTGACAGATATCAACGATGGTCTTACTAATACATTGCTGTTCGCCGAGAATTTGATGGGCGGACAATGGAATGCCGCAGGAGATACCGGTTACGGCACACAGCACCAGTGTGAAATCACATTCCATTGGTTTTATGCGACGGAGGGGAAAGTATCACCCTGCAACCTGCCGAATGGCGCCGCCAGTGCAGTAGACCCACAGTGGAAAGTGAACGGCAACGCTCCGGGAACAAGCCGCCCGAATGCGGACCCGAACAGCATTGCCTCCAATGTAGCGCTGTGGCAGGCCACGGCACGACCTTCTGCATGGCATTCCGGCGGAGTCAATGTTGTCTTTGCGGACAAGCATACTGTGTTCTTGAATGAACAGATCGACTATGACGTCTACCAACAGTTGATGACCCCGTACGGGAAGAAGTCATCGATGCCCTGCGGCACATACATCCTGAAAGCCGAAGATTACGGTGGGTAAGCCGAATGCAACGACATAGGCTGGATCGCGACCCAGCCTACTCTTTGGGAAGCGGCACCAACTCCTCGTCCGTGGCATCGAATGTTGCCACAAATCCCTTGCGGCGTGACCAAGTGCATCCCAGGCCACAGTAACGAATTGACGGCTCGAGCAAAGTGTGGCGATGGCCTCGATCCGGGACGCCAGGATCTAGAATCCACCAACAGATGAGGCCGCGCGCGGCGCGTTGCCGCGACCACGGTCCCCAAACGACGTTCTCGCCGTGCGCCGGGACTTGCAGCGGATAGGCGATAGCCGCTGCGCCCGCGCGGAGCAGTCGAGTTTCTAAATCAACGACGACTTCGAGTTCAAAGCCCGCTTCGTTGACACGCGGAACGGTCACTTCGCTTCCGTGCTCGGCGACGAACTTGCCAAACGCCTCATCGACGGAGCGATATCGATAACCGCCTCGACTTGGTAGGTCGACGAAGAAGTAGTCTTCTTCCTTCTTGAAGACGTGGATCGTCGCTTTACCTTCCTTATTCACTCGCGACCTGAAACGATCCCACTGGGCGAGTGCTCGCGACGTGGCACCAAAGGCCGAGATCCGTGCCGCTGGCATTCGGTCGAGACTGTCGAGGTGTGGAGCGCGATCTTCTCCGCCGCGCTGAAAATCCGTTGAGAACCATCGTGCTGACTGGTCGAGCGGTTCGTTGCGTTTCAATTCGACCAGACTCGCAGTTGCCTTCAAGACTTCGATGGCCTCGTCGATCACGGCCAACGCCTCTTCCGTACTCTCGCCCTCGGGGATCTCGAGATAGTCAATCGGATCGTCGCTCAAAAAGATGCGGCTGGCTCTGTAAGGCTCCTCTGGATCTGTGGGAATTCGCTTCAGCGTTGCCTTCAGCGGTTGAAGCACTTCCTCCGCGTAAGCCGCCGGATCGCTGCGCAAGCGATTGATCTCGACGAACATTTCGGATTCGACCTCGCGCCACGTCGCTGGCTCGGAAAGTCTTTGTTGCGGTTGCGCGAATGAAACGGCGGGGGCCGCCAGGCAAAATAGCAACGCGACCCAAGAGGAGCGAATTGCCCACGGCGTGATTCTG
>CAUJKL010000704.1 GCA_963204995.1 Planctomycetota bacterium
ACTGTATCGACTGCCCTGTGTATCGCATTCGAAGGAGTGGTGGGCGAGCTGCTGGGGACTGTAGGCCGGGCGCGCCGATGGCAGTTTACTGGAAGGCCAATGGCAGGAATTCGTAAGGTCCGATGATCGCTGATCAATGAAACGCATCCAAGGAAGCCAACCATGACGGACAAGAACGATTCCGACCGCAACCGTGACTCACGACGGCAGTTTCTCACGACTTCGGCTAGCGGCTTCTTGGCTGCGGGCATGGCGGCGACCCAAAGTAGCCATGCCTTCCCTGCTGAAGCTGCCGCTGTAACCGGCGCCGAGCAACACGTGTCCGGCAACGAGATTGCCCGCCTCGAAAGTGACCAGTTGGTCTTGCGAGTTTTCGACACGGGCACGTTCGCTGTGGCCATGAAAGAAGTCCACTGCCAATGGTTTCCTGATCCTTGGGAAGGGATCCCCTGTCGCATCGTCGTCGCTGGAACCCCCGCTGGGAAGAAAGTTATCGACATGGGAGGGCCGGGGGGTGTTGAGCTGGCCAAGGACGCCGCGCGGATCGCCTTGAAGTTCAAGAGCATTCAGGGCGTCTCGGTTGCCAGCAGCTTGGAGCTCAAGAATCAATGTGGTGTATGTGACAGTGCGCGAGTTGACGCTGCCCGCCGGCACAAAGCTCATTTCACTACACTATCCATTCCGCTGTTTCTATTTGCGGTCCGGCAAGGACCAGGGCTACCTGGCCGTGCCGAGCGGAGAAGGGTGTCTGATTCCCTCCGGCCCGGTCAAACTCGGCACCACCGATTTCTTTCTGTGGCATGATTATTCCCGCTACCCCAATTCGGAGCATGTCGAATACTCTCCAGTAATGCCTTTCTACGGGGCGCAAAAAGAAGGCGCGGGCTATGTCGCCATCCTGGAAACGCCGAACGACTTTGTCCTGCAATACCTCATCAATAGCACCGGCCAGCACCATTTTGAAACCCGGGGCATGCGGTCGCCCTACATGCGGATCGCCTGCGCATGGCCGGAGTGGCTATCGCAGCACGGCCAGCTTGGATACGAGCGCCGCTTGCGGCTGGAGTTCAAGACCGGTCTGGACTACGTGGGTATGGCAAAGGCGTATCGCAAAGAGGCGATCGCGCAAGGTGACCTGGTCACACTGCGCGAGAAGTCCGAGGATAGGCCGCAGATTGCCAGGCTCGCAGGCGCGCCTTATCTATCCTACTCCTCGGGCTATCCCCATGAGCTACAAGGAAACTATCCGGGATTCGAATACACCTACAAGCAGTTGGGCCAAGTCATCGACGATCTGATTGGTCCGATGGGGATTCACCGCGCGCTGATTCCGTTCAAAGGATGTTACTCGAAGCAACCGCCCGAATCTTTGCCGTGGGATACCAAGCCGGGATCGCTTGAAGAGATGATCGCTGTGTTTACTAAAGCCAAGCAGGCAGGTCTGCTGCTCTTCCTTTACAACGACGTCTCCGCGCAACTCGAGGAAAGCGATTGGTGGAAGCCCGAGCTAATGTGGAAAACGGCCGACGGCGAGATTCGCCGCAGCTACCGCTGGGACCGGACCTGTTCCAGCCAGTACCGCGACTTGCTCGCGAAGGACCTGCCGCAGGTCGTCAAGACCCTGGGAGTTGAGGGCTGCTATGTCGATGTCATCAACTCGGGCCGGATGAACGAGTGTTATGACCCGAATCATCCGCTCACCCGCAGCGAAGATCGCAAAGTCCGGATGCGTCTTTACGACTACGTGCATTCGTTGGGCCTGATCTACGGAGGCGAGCACGCCGGCTGGTGGAACGTGGCTGGCTCGGAGTTTACCAACGGCACTGGATTCGCTCCTCACCATCCGGCTCTGCTGACCATGTTCTCCGTGCCCCTCTACCAGCTCGTCTTCCATGATGCGGTGGTCGCTTTTCCCCATGCGTTGGACGACTACACTAAGCCGATCGGGTTAACGCTGCACGACAAGGTGCTGCGGGACTTGCTGCGCGGCATCCCCCCGATGTTCTTTCTGAATCTGGGGGATCACAACCGCTGGCGGCGGCGAATCATCGACACCTGCGCGGTCTTGTCAGAGCCGTCCGCTTCCGTGATGTACGACGAGATGCTCTCTCACCGGTGGATTACCGACGACCGGATGGTGCAGCACAGCGCATTCTCTTCCGGCGTGGAGGTGCTCGTCAACTTCGACGAGATTCCGCGCGAGGGTCTGCCCGGCAAGGCTTACCGGATCGTTGGACTGAAAGGCGGGATTCGGAAAGGCCGCTATGCTGCGACCTGGAATCTTGAATGATGTCTAATGTCGAAGTTAAGGAAGCGCGGCTGCAGCGCGTCGAATGACAAGGCGTTTTTTGGGGGGGAAACGATACGATGCAAATCGGAACCACGGCGAAAAATAAAGTCTGCAGCGTTCTCTGGCTTGTTATGGCCGCAGTTGGCGTCATTGGAAACGGCCTTTGCGCTAAACCGCCGGAGCAAGCCAACGCGGCGGCGCACGACGTGCGATGGGAATATGTACCCTTGCGGACGGTCGAGCAGAAGGCCAAGGGCTACGCCGGCGGCGAGATGGGGCAGATGGCGTTTTCGATCGCAACGTCTACGTCGCCACGCACACATGTGATATGTGGAAGTAGAACATTGTAGAACAGAGGTTGGACAAATGATCTCCATGTTGAAGACTGCCTTGTTGAGCGTCGCGGTCTTGTCGCCTGCGGTTGGCCACGCCGACGAAAAGCCGGAACTCTATGAGCACGGCCCTGATTCTGTGCGTCACGCGGGCGTGCCTCGGGGCGAGGTGACGAAGCACGAGTGGCGCAGCAAGATCTACGAAAACACGGTGCGCGATTATTGGGTCTACGTCCCAGCTCAATACGACGGAGAGACGCCGGCCTGCCTCATGGTCTTCCAGGACGGCCACTTGTACGTCAACCGCATCGAGTTCGGCAGCGGCGGCCACAACGGCAACCATGGCGGCGCGATCTTTCCGGATTCTCTGCGCTGGCTGTGGCGTGGCGTGGCGTCACTTCAGCACCCATCGGGAAAAATCAACAGGACGACCAAAACTCAACCACTGAATGATATGACCGAATGATTTGAGTGTAACCCAGACCCGAAGGAAATTACTGATGAAAAGAGCAACTGAAAGAATAACCGTGTTGATCGTTTTACTTCTCACGTTGGCCACCGTTTCCTCGACCAATGCTGCAGACAAGTCCGGTTGGATCTCCCTGTTCGACGGCAAGACGCTCGACGGTTGGAAAGCCAGCGAGAATCCCGAATCGTTTTCCATTCGCGATGGCATCATTGTCGCTAACGCCCAAGGGGAGTTTATCCAGGAGCAGGCCCATCACCCCAAGAGTCACCTTTTCTACGTCGGCCCGGACGGCAACGCATCCTTCACCAACTTCGAGTTCCAGGCCGACGTGATGGCGAAGTCCGGCTCCAACGGCGGCATCTACTTCCACACCGAGTATGTCAATCTCAACTGGCCCCAGAAAGGCTTTGAAGTCCAGATCAACAATTCGCAGAAAGACCCTCGCAAAACCGGCAGCCTGTACGCGGTTCAGGACGTCGCCGATCCGCCGGCCAAAGACAACCAGTGGTTCACGGTGTGGATCAAGGTCGAAGGGAAACGCGTCCAGATCAAGGTCAATGGCACCCAAACAGTGGACTGGACTGAACCGGAAGGGTTCGTCCAGGTGAAGCGGCCCTGGTTTTCTGAACGCCGTCTATCCAGCGGAACGTTCGTTCTGCAAGCGCACGATCCCCACAGCATGGTCTACTTCAAGAACTTGATGGTCAAGCCGCTGCCATTGTTTGCCCAATCACAGCAGCCGAAGATCACCTATCGGTTCCTGAGCTTCACAAAGAACGCGCCCGTTCCCGAGGGAATGGGAGAGTTTCGCTCGACGTGGAATTCCGTCGGCATGGACCCGGATGAAAACGTTTACGTGGTTTGGGCGGATCAAAAGGGCTCGTGGTCGAGGCAAGACAACAGAACGGGGCACCCCTACAGCGATTGTGCGCTGTGCAGGTACGACACGAAGAATGACAGGTACGAGACGCTCGGATCTCTGGTCAAGACGCTCAAGGCAGAGAAGAATTGGAGCGAGAACGAGTTCGTCGAAAAGGGGCATACCCAACTGCTGTACATGGACGGCAAGATTTATCTCGGGACGATGGCGTTCCACCAGATCGAAGGCAGAGTGAACGACCCGATGGACACGCAGCGCGCATACTGCCTGAACGAGATGAGCAAGTATAGGGGGGCGCACCTCTTGGCATACGATATCCAGGCCAACCGCATCACCGATGTGACGAAGAACCTGCCTGGTGGGGTGTTGTTTGAGAACCAGGGACTGATCGCACTCGGCCCTCTCCCGGAATTGAACTACCTTGTATGCCTGAGCACTCCGAGAGGCGACCTGGCTTTCTACAACTTCAAGACTGGCGAAGTGGACAGGATTGTGAAAGGGGTTGAGAGCGAGCTTGGGAATGTCATTCACCGGGAAGTCATCGCTACGCCGCAAGGCAAAGTCTACTTTGGGTTTGCCGACCGAGTGGCCGAGCGAGGGAAGCTTTATGTGTATGATTTGAACACCGACACGACGCAACGCCTGCCCGACCTTCCGAAAGGCACGCTCAATGGGCTTGCCCGTACCAAGGATCGAAAGCATTTCTACGCTGTCACCCAGAATTGCGATATCGTCCACTTCAATACGGAAACGGACGAGGTGACGCACATTGGAAGCCTCGTGCCCGAAGACGAAGATGGCAAATTGCTGGCGGCAGGGCTCAGGAAGCGCTGCTTCGGTTTGGTCATGTCATCGGATGATAAGCACCTCTTCGCCGTCGTATCGACGATGGGTACGGGCGGATATAACTCCGGGAGAGGAGCCCTGGGAGTTTATGAGTATGATCTGCCGACCAATACCTCCACGAAGATATACGATTTCAACGATGATCCCTCCCTGGTGCAGTACACGACGGACTTTCTGACCGGTAGTCACCTGATCGACAGCAAGGGCAGAATTTACACAGCGAGAAACGCCATGCGGAGCGGCGAGGTTGGATTCATTCAGATCGATTTGAGTTCCCGAATGAGCCAGTGAAGCGGACCCGGCCGGAAAGATCGCTATTACGACAAAGGTCTCTCGATTTGTGCAATGGAGGTTTCCATGATTCCCCGTAACACTGCTGTTGTGCTTCTTGTAGCTGCCTGTACCGGTGGTGCAGGATGGGCTCGATCAGCAGATTGGATTCCGATTCCCATCGTCTCGGAGACACAGAACCGGCTGGGTATTCCTGGCGGCGAAGGTTTTCAAATGACCCAGCATTTCTCGTGGTCTCCTTCCAACCCCGACGTGGTCTACATGGTGGTCGACACTTCCCAGGTGTGGAAATCCACCGATGGAGGCCGGAGCTGGGAATCAAAACGCGACGGCTTTGTCAACATCGGCGGCAACTCGCTACTGGTGGACCCTCGCAATGAGAAGATCGTCTTTGTCGCAAGTGATGGCGGCTTGTATCGCACGACCAACGGTGGAGATCGGTGGGAGTTTTTGAAGATTGAAACGGCCGACAACAAGCAAGGCATCCCGCCTGACGCGAGATCCGTCGGCGACAGATTTGGCGGGTTCGGGGCACCCGGGCAACAACGGGTCCGCGGCAACGGCCTGCAGATCGCCATCGATCCGGAAAGCTTCGACGGAAGCCGCTGCCGGACGATCTACGCGGGCACGGCGCGGGGGCTGGTCAAGTCCGCCGACGGCGGCGACACGTGGCGCTCGCTCGGCCTGCAGGGTTTGAGCTTTCGCGAACTGCGCCTGAAGCCCGGCGGGGGGCCTAACGTGCTCTATGTTGCCGCGATCTGCGAACCGGATCAGGGAACGTGCGGCCTTTTCAAAGTGGTGGACGGTCTTGACAGCGTCTCCATCGAACCGATCGGCGATTTGCCGACCTGGCCTAGATCGATCGCGCTGGTCCCACGTGGAACAGACGAATCGGACGTGCTCTACGCGGCGGCCGGTGAGGCGGGTTTGTTCAAGTCTGTGGACGGCGGAAGTAGTTTTCGGCGTCTTGCCGGGGGACTGCCGCAGCAAGCCTACTTCAACTCTGTTTCCGTAAGCCCGGCAAACCACGATATCCTTTATGCGCGGCCTCACAACGCCCTCGATTCGATTTACTACAGTCACGACGGTGGCGATTCCTGGCGCCCAGCCGCGGATGTCGACGTGGGGCGAATCAGCGTCCTGGGTCGTGTGCTCCCGGGATCGCCCATCCAGATCGAGCCGCATCCGCTGAAGGAGATGGAAGCCTTCGCTATGATCTTCGACACCGTCCGCCGCACCGAAGACGGTGGACGTACCTGGTCCTATTCGAGCAGCGGCTTCCTGGGAGGTCGCCTGGGAGGTGGCAAGGACTCGATTCATTTCGATCCCGAAAAGCCGGAACGAATGATCTGGTTCTTCGTGGATTGGGGGCCCTTCATCACGGAAGATGGAGGCGCGACATTCCGAAAATTCTCCGCCCGCGGTCGGACTTCAGCGGGCGGGGCGGTCAGCGTCCAACATCCAGAGATCATGGTTACTCCCATCGGTTACGACAGCACCGCCTATCAGAATCAAACGCTGACGCGCACCACGGACGGCGGACAGACGTGGAACAAGATCGAGGGCACGGCAGATAAATACTTGTTCATTGCCTTTCATCCGCAGAACGATGACTACGTCTACGCCGGCACTTCTCGGGGAAGCCGCATCAGCCGGGACCGCGGAGCAACGTGGGATTTCCTGCCCGATAAGAGCATACGTGCGGTCGAGCCCGACAACGGCAACACCGTGTACGCGCTGGAAGGACGGGAGCTTGTCCGCTCCGACGACCGTGGAGAGACCTGGGCGACACTGGGCACCGCACCGTTTCAAAATGCCCATGAGGTGACGGTGGCTCCGACCCATCCGCAGCGGATCTACTTCGCCGCTAGCAGCGGCGTCTATCTTTTCGAAGAGGGCACATTTGCCGAAATCGGTCGGGCTGGCGGCATTGCGACGCAGAACTTCGGCCAATACGGGAACTCGTGTAACGTCACCAATCTGGTGATCGACCCGAACCGCCCCCATATCGTTTACGCCGGACTGCGCAGGCCCGCACATGGCGGACATCATCGCGAATTCATCTACCGTTCTGCCGACCACGGCAAGACCTGGGCGAGCCTCCGTGGCAATCTGGCCTCCTATTCCAGTGTCTGGGCGATGGCGGTCAGCCCCCACGACAGCACGCTGTTCCTGTGCACCGGACACGGCATCTTCAAACTTCCTGGCGGGATGACGAAGGACGAGCGAGGCGGGCTGCCTACCGGGTCTTGATGGTGTTCGACGATAATAAAGGAATACAAGATGTTCAACAGATCAAACTAAAGCGACTCGTGGCGGCCATTGAATAACAAACCAAGGGCAAAAGGAACAAAGGGCAAGAAATGAAACGAACCGTACTGTTAGCTTCAGTCATCGCTTTGCTGTCGGCGCACGTCGCAAGCGGCCAGCACCCCATTGAATTCGACGTCAGGCTGCTGACGGTCGACGCCAACGAAGGCTGTGATGTGGCCGATATCGACGGCGACGGCAGGCTGGACGTCGTGGCGGGTCGAAACTGGTATCACAACGGCGACTGGACACCGAGGCCGGTTCGGTTGATCGAGGATCGAGCCGGGTACGTCCGTTCCAATGGCGAATGGGCCTACGATGTCAACAGTGATGGGCGGCCTGACGTCGTTTCGATGGACTTCATTCACGGTGGCGTCTATTGGTATGAGAACCCCGGTGGGGAAGCTCTTGCACAAGGTATGCTGTGGAATAAGCACCTGCTTGCCGACACCGGCTACGAAACGAATGAGACGAGTTACCTGGTGGACATTACCGGCGATGGCAAGCCCGAATGGATCAGCGATCAGTGGAAGAAGACAAATCCCGCCATGATCTTTTCGTTTGACAACAAAGAACGGGACGTGGAAGTCCAGGAAGGTGGCAAGACGAAAACCGTACGTCGCATGATGCCGACTCTCTCCGGGCACATGATTGGCGCGTCCACCGGTCACGGCATCGGCTTCGGCGACCTGAACAACGACGGTCGCGACGATATTCTTGTGGGAACGGGATGGTATGAACGTCCTGAAGGCGACCCGCTCAGCAAACGCTGGACGTTTCACGCCGATTGGGAGCAGCAGCATGGTGCGTGTCCGATGCCGGTCCATGATGCAGACGAAGACGGTGTGAACGATGTGATCACGAGCAATGCCCACGGCTTCGGCATCTACCTCTGGCGAGGACTTGGAGCCGATCGTGACGGCGAGCTGCAATTCGACAAGCAACTGATCGACGACCGCTACTCGCAGGCGCATTGCCTGCATCTGGCCGACTTAGACGGTGATGGCACGCAGGAACTTGTCACCGGCAAGCGAATCCGCGCGCACAACGGCAGGGACCCAGGTGGCAGCGAACCTCCCATCATGCGCTACTACGTTTGGAATCGCGACACAAAGTCGTACGACGCTCACACCATCAACCGTGGTATGGTTGGCATCGGTCTGCAGATCCGTACGGCAGATCTGGATGACGACGGCGACGTCGATATCGTTGTCGCAGGCAAAGAAGGAACCCAGATTCTTTTCAGTCAACTCAAATCAAAGTAAACAAGCTTCCACAATGAATCGCATTCCTCACTGTTTTGCCTCGCTCTGGTCATTCGGGCTCAGAACGCCCTTGGCACTCAGAGCCTCCTTGGCAAGATGCTTCTTGAGAAACTTTGTACCTGCTGCGTCGGTTGCGCTGGCGAGTTTCAGCGGCGCGCTTGCGCAGGTGACGCCCGAAGAGTCGCTGAAATTGCTCAAGCCGGCTGAAGGCTTCGAGGTGTCGCTCTGGGCGCACGAGCCGATGGTCAACAATCCGACCGGCATGGACATCGATTCGCGCGGGCGGGTCTGGATTGCCGAAGGGTTGAATTATCGGCTGTGGGCCAAGCGGGAAGACCAGTTCGAACGAGTGCCGGGGGCCGATCGCGTCAGGATTCTGCAGGACACCGACGGCGATGGTCGGGCCGACAAGGTGACTGTCTTCGCCGACAATATCTTTCCACCGCCGCTGGGGCTGGCGGTGCAGGAGATCTGGAAAGACGGCAAGTATCGCGGTGCCCGCGTCTATGTCGGCAACTCGCCCGATCTGCTCGTGCTGGAAGATACCGACGGCGACGATCGCGCGGATCGGCGGTATCCTCTGCTAACCGGTTTCGGCGGCATCGACAGCGATCACGGTCTGCACGGAATGGCTCTCGGTCCCGACGGCAAGCTCTATTTCACGCAAGGCGATGCCCGCTACGGCAAGGACAAGATCGAGGGCGGAGCCACGACATTTGACGTTGTCGACAAATCGGGCCGACGCCTGCGGAGCGCCCGGTATGGCACGACGCTGCGCGTGAATCTCGACGGCACAAACTTCGAGGTGCTTGGCTATCGGCAGCGGAACAACTACGAGACCTGTGTCGATTCCTTTGGCCACGTCTTTACGTCCGACAACGACGACGATGGCGAACGCGGCTGCCGCATGATCTGGTTGATGGACGGCGGCGACTACGGTTATCAGACGCCGCAATCGAGCCGTCACTCAGCCGAAGAGTTGCCGGGCATCGTGCCCAAGCTGGTCGGGACGGGCAACGGCGCTCCGTCAGGAATCCTGGTCTATGAAGGAGACTTGTTTCCCGAAGAGTGCCACGGCGCGGTCATGCAACTGGATGCCGGTACGCATCAAGTCAACTTTCATCCGCTGGTGCGACACGGTGCCGCATTCCGCAGTGACTATCGGGTGTTGCTGAGTAGCGACGATAGTTGGTTTCGGCCGGTGGACGCCACCGTTGCACCAGACGGTTCCTTGTTCGTTTGCGACTGGTACGACGCCGGTGTGGGCGGCAATCGCTTTTCGGATCAGGACACGGGGCGGATCTACAGACTGAAACCGACCGGTTCCACACCGCTCGCCGCTGTGCCCGATTTCGGCACTCTAAGCGGTCAGATCAATGCGCTGCGGTCACCAAACGTCGCGACTCGGTTTGCAGCGCGACAAGCGTTGCTCCAGCGAGGCGTCGAGGCCAGAGAACCACTCCGGCAACTTTTTCGAAACGGCTCGGGGCACGAGCAGGCCCGCGCCTTGTTCCTCCTGGCCGAATTGCCGGAAACCGGCGAAGTCGATGTCCGTGACGCTTTGAAACACGACGACCCGCGAATTCGCGAACTGGCGTTGCGCGTTCTGGCTCGCGACCTGGCCCGCGAATCGGTCGTGGCACCTGAGTCGGCGATGACCGTCACTCCGCGAGCCGTCCGCGTGCTGGATGACATCGTGCCGCTGATCGATGACCCCGACGCCGGCGTGCGGCGAGAACTGATCCTGGCATTGCGCAACGTCGAGACGTCTCGGGCTGGCGAATCGCTGCGGAAACTGGCCGCCAGCTGGGATGGTCGGGACCGATACTATCTGGAAGCGTTGCACTTGGCGCTAACGCATCGAGAACCAGCGTTTCTCGCGGAGCTGTTCGACTCGGTCGCCGAAAGAGCGCTGGCCGACGGTTGGGGCGATGAAACGGTCGCCTTGCCGCCGTATTTTCCGATCACCACCAATGACGCCTACCTGCACATGGGCGACGAACTGCCACCGGCCAATGCCGCGTCGAAACTGATCGGATTGGCGTGGGTGCTCGGGCGCAGCGAGGCGCTGGCCGCGCTGCGCGCGATTCTGGACGAGAATGACTCGCCCGACATCGCGCAAGGCGCGGACATGGCCCTCGGCCGAATCCAGGATCCGCGCGCGGCCGAGCTGCTGATCGATCGCTTCCTCGCCGTCGATGATTCGCAGCGGCAACGAGAGATCCTGCAACGGCTCGGTTCCAGACTGGCCGGTGCCTGGAAACCGATGCTCAACGAAGAGAAGATGTGTCAGGTCTTCAACATGGCTCTCGCACGCGATGACCTGCGCGTCGAGGCGATCAAGTCGATCGCCCGCAGCGGGGCTACCGAGTATGGCGCGCGACTACTGGCGCTGGCCGACGACGACCAGCAGGAGCTTTCGACCCGAGCCGCCGCGCTGGAAACGCTCGGCAAGCTGCGATACGAGCCGGCTCGCACGATGGCGACGCGGTTGGTCGAGCAGGCGCAGGGGCAATCGCGGGGAGGGCCGCTGGCGCTGGCCGCGCTCTCGACGTTGAGCGACTTCCGTGCGGATCAGTCGCGGCAGTTGTTCGAAGCTGTGATCCGCGACGGCCAGTACCCACTCGACTTTCGCCGCCGAGCGCTGCAACTGTTGGCGGCGACACCAGGCGGAGCACGACAGCTGCTGACGATGCACCGCCGCGAGCAGCTGGACGCAGATCTTGTGACCGAAGTCACCTTTCTCTTGCACAATCACGCGGATCGGCAGATCCGACAGATCGCCCGCGAGCAGATCCCGCTGCCCACAGCGGCTGGCGGTAAGCAAATCGCGGATCTCAACGAGGTGCTGGCGCTCGGCGGCGATCCCGGGCGCGGACGTGAGCTGTTTCACCGTCAGGGCAACAACACGTGTGCCAGTTGTCACCGCGTCCAGGGAGTGGGCAATTGGGTCGGTCCCGACTTGTCGTCGATCGGCACCAAGTACGGCAAGAGCGAGTTGCTTTACCACGTTCTCAATCCCAGCGGCGCGATCAACTACGACTATGTCTCCTACACGCTTGCTCTGGCGGACGGACGAGTGCTGACCGGACTGATCACCGACCAGACGGCTGACCGGCTGGTGCTTAAGACCGCGCAGGGCCAGCGGATCGAAATCGCGTCGGACGAGATCGAATTGAAGCAGGCACAAAACGTCTCGATCATGCCGGCGAACCTCGTCGAAACGATGACCGAACAGGACCTGGCCGATCTGATCGCCTATCTGGCGACGCTTCGTCAGCCGGTCAGTGCGGTCGGCCAGTATTATCTGTTGGGACCGCTGGCAACAGGCACGTACGACGGCGCGGCCCAACCCGACTTGCAAAAGTCGTGGCCCGGCGTCAGTGGCGGCCGAGTGCGTTGGCAACGAAGTTCGACCAGTCGTGACGATCGGCTTGACCTGTCCTCGCTGCTCGGGTCGCAAGCGGGTAGTGAAATCTACTGCTTTGTACCGTTCGCATCTCCTCGTGCGCAAGATGCTCGAATCGTAGTCACGACCACTAGCACGATCCAGCTCTGGCACAACGGCCAGCCTGTCGCGCTCGAGCGACCTGCCAAAGACGATTCCGCGACTCTTTGGCGAGGCTCGCTGAAGCTGCAAGCCGGAGCCAATCGGCTGACGATCCGCGTCGCCAGCGGCCAGGTCGATTCCGGACTGATCACCACGCTCATCACCGGTCGAGCCATTCACTTCGATTTCGATTAAGCTTGCAAGCACACGGAGAGGCTGCTGAAAAAATTGGGACAGGCACCTCGCAACGATCCACAAACATTGGGAAACACGCACAGCAGCTCGGAGCCAGTTCCATTTTTTCGCAGCCTCGCAGCGATGAAAAATAGCATGACGATAGAAGAGTCAGGAACGATCAATGAAACATAGACAGTTACATATACTTTACATATGCTCTCGTTGAAGTGCTTTCGGGTAAAGGCGACTATAACCAGGATGGGCTAATCCACATGAGCGAACTCGACTTGTATGTGACCGACAGGGTCGAGGTATTGGCCAAGGGTCGACAACATCCTGTGAGAGCCCGACCAACCAGCGTTTGTTTCGTTTCCCGTGGGCCGCGTGGTAACCGATTGACCGGTCGATGAGTTGCAGAGTTCAACTCTGGATTAGTGTCAACAGAGAAACGAAACGCCTTTCTGGCTGCCCATTTGACACAAACAAAGCAGCCGTAAACGAGTTCTTGTTAACTGCCGTACGCTGTTACTCGTGTCCGAGAACGAGACCGTTCTCGTGCGAAACGGCAAGACATTCGATGCGGCCGAGATCGTCGGGAAGAGTGCTGAGCCATGTCAGGATAGCTCGCGAAGCTTCATTGTCTATCAGTGGCTCGGCCGGACCCAATGCTCGGGAGTCATCATTAAGACGTTCCAGGAATCGCGAGTTGGCAGATGACGCTGGCTCCACTGCGACCGCAGAGTTGGTCGATCTGATCGGAATGACATCGCGCCCGTGAACCACGACCACCTTGTCATTAAGTCGTGGAAAGCCCGATGACGGTCGATACGTTGCGGGGACCGATACGAAATCGTCCAGGGGATGGTCTCGCATGATGACGACGCACATCTCCGTTCCTGGATCACCCACAACTGGAAACGCAGAATCAGCGGAAGATGGAATCTCGATCCATTCCTTCGGAACATCACTTTCGTGGTTTATCGGATGCAAGAGTGACAGCGTGCCGTCAGCACTAATCCAGTAGATGTAGGAATGTATGGCTCGCGAGTATTTCAAACTCAAACGCAGGCTGTCTCCGGTCTGAATTGGCATGGGATTTTGGGTGATAACGTGCCGATTCTGACGATCTTTTCCTTGAAAGAGTTCCAGACTCCAGGATGCGGTGACGGCAGTGATGCTGGTGGAATCAAGCGACTCTTCGATCCGGTGTTCAGAAGATCGCGGGACATCTCGATTGCCCTTTCCACTCTGAGTATTGACCCACGCGGTACCCAAAGAAATTGCGGCCACTACGCAGGCGGTCCATGCCACGAATTGACGAGGCGATGCAAGAGAACGCGGCCTGGACGGGAGTTCGTCGCGACACAGAATCTTACTCTCTGAACAGGTTTGCAGTGCGGCCTCGACTTCGTGGGCCGAAGCGTAACGTTCGACGGGGCGTTTATGTAGACATTTTGCGCAGATCGTCTCGAGCATCGCGGACGCATCAGGTCGAAGTTTGCGTAGCGCAGGTACTTCGACCGCGGATGCGACTTGGCAAAGCACCTCGAACTGCGAACCGCCGGTTACCGGGGGCTTACCCGTAAGCAACGCATAAAGCAGTCCACCGAGCCCGTATATATCGGCTGCAGTGCCAACTACTCCCCAACGTTGGTCCACCTGCTCGGGAGCCATGTATTGCGGTGTGCCAATGATGTCGCCTGGCGACGACATGCCTAACTCAGATCCGGACATTTGCTTCGCCAAACCGAAATCGGTGACGACAACATTCCCACTCGCGTCGAGCATGACATTGCTCGGTTTGAGATCGCGGTGAACGATGCCACGTGTGTGCGCATGCTCCAATGCACGTGCTACTTCGATGCCGATGCGAACGGCTTCCGCTAGAGGCAGCGGACCGTCCGCCAATCGCGTTTCCAGATCAACACCGTCTACTCGGTCCATTACAATGAAGTATCCACGCACCTCGTTATGGCCGATGCCATGCACGTGGACTATGTTGGGATGCCGCAGGCTCGCAATCGATCTGGCTTCGCGCAGGAACCGCTCGACAAGCTGTCGATCGTTCTTCGTAGAGTCCGAAAGCATTTTTACCGCGACCGAACGACCAAGGCTCAGTTGCGTCGCCTGGTACACGCGCCCCATGGCTCCAGCGCCTAGCTCCCGTTCCAACCGATAATCGCTGAAACGAAGTGGAGCTGCTGCATGCAGGGATGTCACTTCCGAATGTTTCGGAACCAATACGGTAGGAAGCAAATCCGTGATCGTGGACGCATCCGGGCTCAGTCGCTCGTCCAAATCGCTTTCCTGCATCAGTTCAAAGAGATTCGCTTGCGTTTGCAGGCACTCGGCCAAATCCGGGAACCTCTCTATTAGCTGTTCACAGATCCGCCGATTCCCACGAGGGAACAGTGCGCGATACTCGCCGTAAACCACGTCCATACGCAGGGCGGGATCCTCGCCTAACTCAGGAAATGCTCGAAGGTACTCTTCGGCGGACGGAGCCACACCTTTGGCCCAACGTCGGCTTTGATCAATTAGCACTAGGTCAGCTAGCGAACGAGATTCGTCCAGTGGATGGTCTCGGAGAAACTCGCGAAAGTCAGGCGTTTGTTCATGCTCGTCCCAACAAGACAGATAAGCGTCGATTACTTTAGTCGAACTCTTGCCTTCCAAATGCGAGCGGGGGGATTTCACGTGCCTTTCCGTCATTGCATTAAGTCCTAAACCCTCTGCGACTCAACCACGGGCCGGGCCACAGTCCAGTTCGTCAAGTATTTTGGCGACGGCACGTTCGTGATGCTTGCGAATCGCCTCAGCGCTTGTAGCCCCGACCCGACTGGCAATCTCGGGCCAAGAGATTCCTTCTTGTCGCCAGCGAAGTACGCTCAGATCCTCGGTCGCGAGGCGGCGGCGAAACTCCGCAAGTAATTCCTGGTTACTGACCAGATCACTTGGTGAGGCTTCGTTCTCGCGATGTATCAGTCCTAAGTTACTGCCGGTCGGAGAGTCTCGCCGCACATCCCGTCGCTGTGCCCGCCAATGACGAGCCAGGTCCGCAACACGATTCCGGACAATTCCTTTCAGTAATGCTTCCAACTGCGCAGGGCTATCGATCTCGTACCTTCCGGCCCACATGCCAACCATGAACCTCATCATGACCGATTGACATACATCGCTCTC
>CAUJKL010000705.1 GCA_963204995.1 Planctomycetota bacterium
ACAATTGCTCGCCGGCCAACTGGCGCGGGTCTGGCGATCTGCGGATCGAAGTCTATTTCTCGCTCCGGATCGATACGACCATCCCGTGCTGGCTCAATTCCGCAGTCGCACGACCAGCGTGCCTTGGGACGCCTCGCCGGTCTTCAAACATTGGATGCTTGATCCGATGAATGAAGAGACGAGTGTTGTGGTGAGTTACTCCAATGGAAAACCGGCGGTCGTCGAACGTGCGGTGGGACGGGGCCGAGTGATCACGATGACGACGCCCGTCTCCGATCCGTTGCGGCCGATCGATCATGCAGCTTGGAACGAACTGCCAACCGGCGACGATGCTTGGCCCTATCTCGTCTTGGTCAATGAGTTGATGTTGTACCTGACAGACAGTTCGGGCGTGCGATTGAACTACGTGGCGGGAGAAACCGCTGTCCTGCCTAACGACTCGCGAATTCACCCCGATCGGTATCAGCTGTTCACGCCGTCGGAGCAACCACAAGAAGCTCGCGCACAAGACGGCGAAGTCGTCGTCCGATTTACAGAACACGCGGGAGCTTATCGATTGAAAGGCGTGAAGGACGGTCCGCTGGCGCGAGGTTTTGCGGTGAACTTACTTCCCGAAGCAACTGACTTGACGCGACTGACTCGCGAGGAACTCGATTCGCGTCTGGGCAAGGGCCGATATCAGCTCGCACGTGACAAGGACGAAATCATCTTGGAGGTGGGCGAGGCGCGTGTGGGGCGTGAATTCTATTCGCATTTGCTGGTGTTGTTGCTCGTTGTCCTCGGACTCGAACAATTGATGGCGAACCGTTTCTATCGGAAGACCGCATGATTGAGTGGAGCCTGAGCCCGATATTCAACAGCTACGGCGTCGTGGCGGCGCTGATGGTCGGGATGGCTCTCTTGCTATTTGTGACTCCGTCGTTCGGGCGAGTGCCGACGATCCGCCGAGGAGCCTTGATCGCGGTGCGAGTGGTTGTGCTGTTGCTGTTATTGCTGGCGATGCTCCGTCCGACGCGAGTTTACTCGACGACGAAACAGCAGTCGGCGGTACTGATGTTGATGTTTGACCAAAGTCGCAGCATGACGCTGCCCAGCACTGTCGAAGGCAAGTCGCGATGGCAAGAGCAGCGTGAAACATTGCTGAAACTTCAAGACCAATTAGCGGACTTGGCCCAGGATTTCGATCTGCGATTGTATGGCTACGACGACAAACTTCATCCGCTCGAAATGAAAGAGGGGAAACTCAACCTTCCCGACGAACCGAGCGGTGATCTGACGGACATCGGCACGACCTTGCATGAGGCCGTGCAACGCGAACTCGGTAAGCGATTGATGGGAGCTATTCTACTGGGTGACGGCGCGCAAACGGCTTTCTCGCCGCAGGTCGAAATGCCCGAGGCGGGACGCGAGTTGGCTCGACTCGAGTATCCGCTGTATACGGTGGTGTTCGGCCCGACAGGCGATGTCGCTCAGGCTCGTGATGTCTCGATCGAGAACATGCCAGAACAGTACACGGTGTTCGTCAAGAACGAACTTGTGGTGAAAGGAGCGTTAAGAGTTCGCGGCTATGTGAATCAAGCGATCCCCGTCGAGTTGATTGCTGAGAATCCAAGCGGCGAGAAGAGTCTTGTTGCAACAGTTGAGGTGACCGCTCGCGAAGACAACCAACTCTTGCCGGTCGAGATGAGCTTCGTCGCACCGGAACCGGGGCAGTATCAGCTGACGCTCCGCACGGCGGAGCAGCCCGGTGAGCGAGTGACACGAAACAACGAGTTGAGCGCGTACGTTACGGCGTTGGAGGGCGGGCTGCGCGTGCTTTACCTGTACGGCGATCTGCTTGGCGAACAACGACTACTGCGCCGATCCATCAACTTATCACCAGATATTCAGCTGGACGACATCTACGTCGATCCCAAGAATCGTGAACGCTGGCCGATCAATTTGGACGACGAGCTGACCTTTGCCAATCTTGACGTGTTGTTGTTGGAGAGTGTCGACTCGACCGCACTCGGCGCAGCGAACATGCAAGGCATCGCCACGCTTGTCGAACGCGGCAAGGGATTGATGATGCTGGGCGGCTTCAACAGTTTCGGACCGGGTGGCTATCGCGATTCGCCGCTGGCGGACGTGTTGCCGATCGAGATGGGCCGCTTCGAGCGCCAGGACGTGGCCTTTGGTAGCCCGATCAGTAAGGATCTGCACCTGTGGGGTAAACTGCCGATGGTTCCCACACAGTCGCACGCGATTACGACTCTTGCTCCGGGAGCGGATAACGCGAGCGTATGGAAGTCGCTGCCGCCGCTGGAAGGAGCCAACAAGTTCACCGACTTGAAGCCCCGCTCGCGCGTGCTGCTGGAAACCGAGGCCCAGCAACCGTTGCTCGTCTCGGGCGAGTATGGAAGCGGGCGCGTTCTCGCGTTTGCCGGCAACAGCACGCTTCGTTGGTGGCAGCAAGGTCGGCAAGCCGAGCATCGCCGATTCTGGCGACAGGTCATATTGTGGCTGGCGCGTCGCGATAATCTTGAGCAGAATGATGTCTGGATCAAGTTGGCTCAACGGCGGTTCAATCCTGGGGCTCGCGTCACCTTTACCGCAGGCGCGACGTCGGCTGCGGGTGAAGCGATACGCGACGCGACGTTTACAGCGGAACTTGTGTCCGGAGATGGAACACGTCAGACGTTGCGACTGTCGCAAGACGACGACGTCATGTCAGGTGCCATCGACGAAGTGACGCTGCCCGGCGACTACCTCGTCGAACTCATGGTCACACGTCAAGGAAAACAACTCGGCACGACGCGGGCGAATTTCCAAGTACTCGATCGCGACATTGAACTGAGCACACCTGCCGCCGGACACGAGCAAATGGCACAACTCGCCGCTCTGACGAAAGAATCTGGCGGCAAACCGCTCGCTCCCGAACAACTGCCGAGCTTACTCCGAGAGTTAAAAGAACGACGCGAAGAGTTGCTAGTCGAAGTGCAAGTCAAATGGCAGCTCGGCGACACGGCTCTGGATGCTTGGCTGTTCGTACTCGCCGTCGTAAGTTGCCTGACGGTTGAATGGCTGTTGAGGAAGCGGTGGGGCTTAGTATGAGCCGATTGGGCGCGTCTCTCCCTGCCAATTAGCACGAGGCGTTCAATTGTTCATCGAAGGAAGGCTCGACCGTCGCCTTTAGTTGCCGGCGTTTCCCCCAACGATCTTCTTCGCCGAAGCGGATGTATTGATGCAACACCGACTCGTCGATCTCGGGGCAGGGCAGATGGCCGGCGAATGATTGAAGATTGGTGTAATCGAATGTCGGGTCAGTGGCTTCGTAGTTGTCGTACATGCCAATGCTCGGCAGGAACTTGGTCTCGAAGCCACTCAGCGTCGCGGGATCGACTGGCTTGTCACCAACATACTCGACTCCCGTCGAGTTGAAGTAACTGCAACCGGCGTCGATGATCGCTCGCGGAGTCAAACACTTACCAGGGGCCAAATGGAAAGTATGGCCGTGGGCTTCGGGAGTTTGGAACAAGTGTGTGATGACTTCCGAAACCCAATCGACGGGAACAACGTTGCGTCGCTCGTCGCCTGTCATTGGCAGACGAATCGGCGTGAATCGTCGACCTAGTTCGTTGAGCTCTTGCTGTGGCACCAGAATCGCCATCAGGCGGAGATATAGGTGCAAACCATGATAGGTATTCGTGTAGCCGGTCCGGGAATCGCCGGATATGACGGTGGGACGATAGACGGTCAACTGATCGAGAAAGTCTGCCTGACGCACGAGTACTTCAGCTTCCAGCTTCGACTGTTCGTAGGCGTTCCGAAAACCTTGGCCGACGTCTAACTCGTCTTCGCGAGCCACATCGTCGCGCAAGCCGCACACGTATGCCGTCGAGACGTAGTGCAGATCGCGAATTCCGGTTTCGCGACAAAGCTCGAGCATGTTCCCCGTACCGCCAACGTTACTGCGAAACGGTTCGCCGCTGCCATCCGCGTGAAATATCAACGAAGCGGCACCGTGAAGCAACGTGGAACAGTGCTCTTCCACCCAATGCAGCGAACGATCATCGAGTCCAAGACCTTCGGCACAGATATCACCTTCCAAGCAAATTGGACGAGGCAAGGGTCGACCTAGTTGGTCATCCCACATCTGCATAATGGCTTCGATTCGCTGGCTCGCAGTTTCCCTGCGTGATGCACGTGCCAACACGGCTACCTGCCGACCAGCAAGTAGCAGATCACGAATCAGGTAACGACCCAACAACCCCGTAGGGCCGGTCAATAATACGTAGTCCGACACGAAGCGAACCTCTGTGGAACCAATGCGAGTTAGTCTTTGTCAAACGTGCAGGTGGTCGAATCGCGCGGCACGAGCCAGCACGAGATAATAGTGAACCGAGGAAGACTGTCGCAACCGGGGTGCGGCATTCGCAGCTGGAAGGGGCAACAAAAAAAGCCGTCAGACTATTGGAATAATAGCCTGACGGCCAGTTCGTTGATTGGCGAAACCCTGTCGGGGATCGCGTATGAAGATCAGTGACTAAGCTTCTGTTGGTGCCGCTTCGGCAGCAGCTTCAACGGCGGGTGCCGCGGCTTCTGCTTCCGTCGTGGCTGGCGCTGCATCTGGTTCGGTGCTGAGTTCAGCGGTCGTGGTCTCGGTCGCGTTGGTTGCTTCCGCAGCCACAGCTTCGGTAGTCGCGGCTGCAAGTGTGGCATCATCTGCCGGAGGAGCCGGTGCTTGTGCTTCGATGACGGCCGTGGGGAACTGTTGGAGTGGCACCAGCGAGGCCAGGCCTTCTGGAATCTCGGTCACGCGATCTGCCTCGGGCTGATCGATGACGAACCATTGTTTGCGAGTTTCTTCCGGAACCGAGTCACGCCAGATCGAGAGAATCTCGTCAACTTTGATATGTGGGTTGCCGCGTTCGTTACCAGGCTGTCCAGATTCTTTCGGGCCGAGCGGAATCCACAACATGTCGATGCGTGAGCTGTCGCGGTAAAAGTTGCCGCCGACAATTCTTCCGTCTTCGTCCAGATTCAAGTAGTAATGGAAGTACTTCTGAGCCTTGTTAAGAGGGCTCTGTTGGAACTCGCCACGGCTGTCCTTGGCATAGGCGATGTTCATCTTCACTTCGACCTGACGATCCGAAAGGCGTCCGTTCGAGCTGGCGAAGGCATACACCGGATAATTCCACTTCTCTTTGCCGGGCTCCGCTTCCATGCCGATTGAATGCGAGCCACGCCCGATCCAGTTCGTAATGATCGTGTGGAACGTTCCCGCATCGAGGTAAGTCTCGGAACCAGCCAAGACGTTCATCTCGTTGTACATGTAGAGTTCAGCCAGCAGTCCCTTGATGTCGGCGGGTGTAAAGGTCACGCCGTTGCGAACAACACTGTTCTTAGGTTCGGCATGCCGAATCGTTGCGGAGGTCCAGCCGTTACAATGTCCGTGCCAGTGCGGGGTCACCATCTGTACGCCACCACCACCGCTGAAGACACGACCGAAGAGTCCGCGCCTGGTTCCTCCAGAGTTGCCGGTACGAACGGGCTCTTTGAAGGCCGACGTATCCCAACGCTCGTATGCCGTGGCGGGATAGTTTCGACCGTTGAAGGCTTGGTCGTACTTGCTGAGTGCTGAAACGGTACCGCCTGCCGTGTCCGGATAGATGTAGCCTGAGTAAGGCATGCGACTCTCAGGCACCGAACCGCGCGTGGGCAACTCATCGAACTTCCATTGAAAGTCGGTGCCCCACCACTGTTGAAACGCTTGATCCTGCTTCGTTCGATTCTCTTCGCTGACAACCTGCCCGACTGTGCTGATCGCAACAATCGCGGCAACAAATAGAGTGCTTCCCATTGTGCAACTTCCCCCGGAAAACGGCATGCAATGCTAGTGAAATCAAAAGAGACACTAGACGGTAGCACGCGAATATCGTGTCGTCAAACAACAACGTGCGGTTGCTGAAAAGCAACGCCAAGCGGTTCATCCGCCAGGCATAACCGGAGCAATCAAACCATGACGTCACCAGCACAATCAGTGGACGACATGCTGCTGATACAACGTGAGAGTCGGCAGAAATTGTGATGCCGGCTAGTGCCCAGCCACGCCGCCGCTGGGAAATGCGCTGGAACGCGCTCGCGATAGGTCGCTGGCGGTGTCTCTGAACCGCCAGAAGAAACTCCAGGCGAGCCAGCCAAGGTATCCATTAGCACTAATCGATGCAAACAGTGCGAGTGTTGTCAGGATCAGTGGCTTAGACGATTTCGGTTCCTCGACGGGCGGCTGCGTTGTGGTGTTCATGTTCGTCAGCGCTAGTCGATCCTTCTCCAGTTGCGTTTTTTCCAGCTGGGCTTTCTCCAACTGCGCTTGTGTTAAAGCGAGCGTAGCTGCCGCCAAAGCTTCGGCTGCCGGATTTGCCGTCGTTCCTGTGGGATAGGTTTGTCCGGAAGTGCTGTAGGCTGGCCCTGGTTGCGAATTGTAGGGAGGTTGTTGCGTGGGCAGTGCTGCGGTTTGCGTGTAATTCGGTGGCGTTTGCTGAGGTGGGTATTGGTTGCGATTGTAGTCGTAGTTCGCGGGGCGGTTGGTATCGAGTGGTGGAACGGGCATTGTATTGCCAGCATTCTGACCATAGCCGTTGTTGTAAGACGACCCCTGATTGCCATAGTCGTACGGTGCCTGCGGGCCGTAGGTTGAATTGCCGCTGGCGTTGCCTTGTGTGTTGTAGCTGTTGTTGCGGTTGGGATCCGAAACGTTGCCTTGTGTGCCGCCCTGCGTCGTCGCATTTGAGTTCCCGTATCGCGGCGCACCGATACTCGTCTCGGTTCCGGAAACGGGGGCGACATTTCCGCCAGGAGGATTTCCGATCGTGCTTAGATCGCGTGGAGGCGGGTTTGAACGAGTTGTTCCTTGAGGCAGCTTGCGGGGAAGCTGTGCATCGCCAACAAAGACAAAGATCTTATCGATCGCAGGGACTTCCTGAAGCACGATGCAGTCGAGAGGAATTCCGCGCGAGAGAGTTTCCAGACGTTCGGGGCTAATCTGAACGTAATAGTCGATTGCTCCGGCGTCGTTGGCATTCCATCCATAGGAGACTTCGTTGGCCGTCGTCGACTCAAGCTGATCCGTCCGCGAATTCCGAGGTCCAACGACGACTCGGAACTGACGCAGTATCGTGCG
>CAUJKL010000706.1 GCA_963204995.1 Planctomycetota bacterium
GCCCCCCGCCGCTTGATCCATCCCCTCCCCACTTTCCCGCCGACGAGCCCATGAAAATAAGCACCATCGTTGCAGCGCTCGCTGCTGTTTCTTTAGTGTATTCCCTTTCCGAGCTCGGCTTCGCAGAACAAGTCGATGTCGAGGCACTGTCCGTCAAGCTGCGGTCGGTTGGCCCCAAGGGAGAAGGCCATGCCGAAGCGTCCCAAGCGTGGCAAGCGATCGCCAAAGCGGATGTCGATCAGCTGCCAGCGATTCTCGCGGGAATGCAGGGAGCTGGCAAGTTGAGCGAGAACTGGTTTCGGGCCGCCGTCGAAGCGGTTGCTCAAAGGCAATTGAAACAGGGTGGCGTGCTGCCGGTTAAAGCCCTGGAGAGATTCCTGGCCGACACGAGTCAGGCTCCGCGAGCCCGACGATTGGCGTATGAACTTGTCGCTGGGGTCGACCCGACGGCACAAGAACGATTGATCCCTGGCTTGTTGAACGATCCGAGTCTTGAGTTGCGGCGCGACGCGGTTGCACTCGCGCTGCAGAACGCCGTCGCCGAAGAGGAAGCTGGAAAGAAGGGTGCTGCGGTCGAAGCCTACGCCACGGCCTTCGCGGCTTCTCGCGAGTTGGATCAGATCAAGGAATCATCGAAAAAGCTGCGAGCGTTCGAGCAACAAGTGGACGTGCCTGGCCATATGGGTTTTGTTATGGACTGGCACTTAATCGGCTCGTTCGACAATGCGGCCAATAAGGGCTTCGATGTGGCGTATCCGCCGGAGAAGCAAATCGATCTCGCTGCGACTTACGAAGGCAAGGTCGGTCAAGTGGCTTGGAAGCAGCATCGCACCAAGGACGAATTTGGCATCGTCGATCTGAACGAGATCTTCGAACGCCCGAAGGACGGAAACGACTACAAGCTGACCAACGAGCACAAAGGGGCGATCGGATATGCGTTGTCTGAATTCGAAACCGATCAACCGCGAGAAATTGAGATCCGCATCGGCTGCATCAATGCGAACAAGATCTGGTTAAACGGTGAACTGTTGACGGCCAATCAGGTCTATCATGCTGGAATGGAAGTGGATCAGTACGTTGCTCATGGGCAGCTGAAGGCGGGCGTAAATCAGATTCTGGTGAAGGTCTGCCAGAACGAGCAAGAAGAGTCGTGGGCTCAGCGGTGGCAGTTCCAACTGCGAGTTTGCGATGAGTTGGGAACCGCAGTTCTGGCAAAGAACCGAACCCTCAATAAGACAGCAGCGAACTAATCATGCGAACAATCTCGAGCAACCTGGGAACTACTGTAATGACTCGGTCCACAACGTGCCTTTTGGCAGCCGCGTTCGTCGCCTTGCTCGGTGGTGCCGATTGGCTTCAATTCCGTGGAGCGAATGGTGCCAGCTCCTCAACCGATGCTGCGCCACCCGATTCGTGGAACGAGACGACGAATGTCGCCTGGAAAGCGAGCCTGCCGGGCCGCGGCGTTTCTGGCCCGATCGTCGTCAAAGATCGGACGTATGTCACGTGTTCGAGCGGCGTCAAACAAGACCGGCTGCATGTCGTTTGTTTCGACAATAAAACGGGAGATGAGGTCTGGCAACGCGAGTTTTGGGCCACCGGACGCACGCTGACGCACCCCTTCAGCGCCGTGGCCGCGCCCACACCTGCCAGCGACGGTGAGCGGATCTTTGCCTTCTACTCGTCGAACGATCTGGCGTGTCTCGACCTGGATGGCAATTTGCTGTGGTATCGAGGTTTGGCCTTCGATTATCCAAAGGCTGGGAATGACATCGGTATGGCGTCGTCACCTGTCGTTGTGGGCGAAACCGTCGTCGTCCAAATTGAAAACCAAGGGGACTCCTTCGCTGCCGGTATCGATGTCGCAACCGGAGCAACGCGGTGGCGAGTCGAGCGCGCACATCACGCCAACTGGGTATCGCCAATCGCTCTGCCCGGTGACCGCGAGGGAAATAGGATCGTTCTGTTGCAAAGTGCTTCCGGGTTGACAGCCCACAATTCGATGACGGGCGAAGAGTTGTGGCGCTACGACGTGCCTTGTTCGACAACGCCTTCGGTTGCGGTTAGCGAAGACCACATCTTCATTCCGGCCAATGGCCTGACGGTGCTGAAACTTGCTCCTGATGCGACCGTGCCCTCGTTGGTTTGGGACTCGAGTCAATTGAGCCCTAGTGCGGCCAGCCCGATTGTCGTCGGTGACCGCGTTTATACGATGAACGGCTCCGGCGTCCTTTCGTGTGGTGATATTGCGACCGGCGAGCGATTGTGGCAACTTCGCGTGGGCGGAAAATTCTGGTCGACACCCGTTGTGGCTGGCGATCGGATGTACTGCATCAACAGCGATGGAGCCGCCAAGGTTGTGCAACTCGGCGATAAGGGTGAGATCGTGAGCTCGAACGAGTTCAGCGACGAGATCAAGGGTTCACCAGCGATCTCCGCAGGCGCTCTCTACGTCCGGAGCGATCGCTACTTGTGGAAGATCGCTAGGGATTTGTAATCTGCCTCATTCAATAAGTTCGATTCGCAACCGGTACATCATCAACGAGCCTACGCATTAAGTGTCCGACCAGATTGAAATCAAACCGACCGGCCCGCTCAACGCGTCGATCCGGCCTCCAGGATCGAAGAGCATTACGAATCGCGCGTTGATTTGTGCGGCTCTGGCAGAGGGTGAATCGGTCCTGACGGGTGCCCTCGACAGCGAAGATACGGGCGTCATGGTCGCGGCCTTGCGGCAACTTGGTCTGCAAGTCGCACATGACACGGCGACTTCGTCGATCCGAGTTGCTGGTTGTGGTGGTGCGTTACCAAACCATCGAGCAGAGTTGGACGTGGCGAACAGCGGCACGACGATTCGCTTTCTGACCGCGATGCTGGCCACGTGCCGTGGGCACTTCCGGCTGGACGGCATTGCACGCATGCGCGAGCGACCGATCGCGGACCTGCTCGCCGCGCTGGAACAACTTGGCGCTGCCGCTGCAAGCGAGTATGCCAATGGCTGCCCGCCGGTCATCATCCCGGCGAACGGACTGCGTGGTGGGACGGCGACGATTCGAGGAGATATCTCGAGCCAATACCTTAGCGGCTTGCTGATGGCCGCGCCCTACGCTCAGCACTCAGTCATCCTCGATGTCGAAGGAGAGCTGGTGTCCAAGCCTTACGTGACGATGACGCTTGGTGTAATGTCCGCGTTTGGGATTGATGTGGGAGCAGAGAGGCTGGACCGTTTCGTCATTCCGACGGGGCGGTATCGAGGTTGCCACTACGATATCGAGCCAGATGCTTCCGCCGCGAGTTATTTTTGGGGGGCAGCCGCAGTGACAGGCGGCACGGTGAGGGTCGAAGGGCTCCATCGAAACGCATTACAAGGCGACGTCGCGTTCTGTGAGTGCTTAGCCCGAATGGGCTGCGAGATCGAATACGGCAACGACTACATTACAGTCATCGGCAAGTCGTTGCGCGGAATCACGGTCGACATGAACGCGATCAGCGACACTGCACAGACACTTGCCGTTGTCGCGTTATTTGCCGATGGCCCGACGACGATTACAGGTGTCGCTCACATTCGGCATAAGGAAACGGATCGCGTTGGCGATCTGGCGCGTGAGCTCCGAAAGCTGGGAGCCAAAGTCGACGAATTCGAAGACGGACTCACCGTCACACCGCAACCACTTCGTCCCGCGACGCTCGACACCTACAACGATCACCGCATGGCGATGAGTTTTGCTGTGGCGGGACTAAGAGCACCAGGCATTGTCATTAACGATCCCGCTTGCACGCGGAAGACTTACCCGCGCTTCTTCGAAGACCTTAACGACTTAACGGACGGGAACGCATAAGCGACCTAGTTGTCCGCGTCTTCGCGGAATCGATCTCGATCTCGATCTCGCCGGGTGCCACTGGCTCTGCCAGTGCTCTTTGGACAACAAAACCAGGATGGCGCTGGCACCCAGCGCGTCATCGCGGAATCGATCTCAATCTCGCTCCGGTCGCGACCGTCGCCAGCAGTTCGTCCGCCCGGTGTAGTAAGTCCTCGCTCGAATCACTCAGCGGGGGAGCGAGCAGGGCCTCGAATCGGCGTTCGCAATGTGGACACGCAACGGCTCGCCCCAAATACTCGAGCCGCACTTGGAGGTGGCGTCCACAGGACGGACATTCTTGTGCAAAAAAGGTGACAGACATCTCGGTATCTCCTACACCGTGAGCCACAGAAAAGTGGACATGTCGAGTGAGTCACTGTAAAGAATCGCATCGAGGATTGCAAGAATTTTTCGCCGCGGCGTATCGCGAGCTCCCACACTGGAGGCCATTGCGAGCCCCAGAAACTTCCGTAAGTCACTTTACGACAATTACTTACGGCGATTCGCATTGCCTCATCAATTACGATACAGCCGTCACCGCGATCTGGTCGAAATTGTCTTCAAGTCAACGATTGTTTACCCGAGCAGCTAGGATTCGGGCTGGGGCTGCATGTGCGGAGAGATTCAGATGCGACAGAGATTCGTCTGCTGGGTTGTTGTTTCGTTTTGTCTCGTGGGAAACGTGGTGGCCGAGGCGGCTGAAAATACGAAAGTACTGCCCTCGTTCGCTGCGATTCAAGCAATTGTCGAGCAACATTTTGCGGCACAGCGGCAGTTTCGATCCGGAGACATTATTTGCCAAAGCGACGTCCTTTCTCTGTTCCCACGGTTTGAAGCCGCTGGCTGGAAAGTCGAAGACCGCGACGCGCTGATTAAAAAGATGCTCCCGGCAAGCGATCCGCTCATCGGAATCCTGCGCAGCGCCAACGGAGTCAAGTTCATGGGCGAAGTATCCGACGAAAAGCTCATTTACGATCGCCTCGATCGCATCGCACGGGAGCCTGGCGGTCAACGATTGCTGACGGACCTCGTTAAGCTTCCCGACGCAGCTCGCTATGCGAAACTGAAGACAGAACCAGGAGTGCCTGACCTCGAAGACTTCCTGCCGAAAGGCCGGTCGGGAAAGGCTCGCCACGTAAAGGACTATGACAAGCCGTCCGAAAAAGTTTACACCGTCGACGATTTTAAGAAGGCGTTGCAGAAGAGCTACAGTCTGGCACAACGGAACATTCGCAGCTGACCAATACCGTAGCAGCGATCGCACCCCTTTGACGATCGCGTCTCAAAGAAGTATAAGTAAGCCGACGTCCATTCGTTAGCTGCTGCCGTCAAGCGGCTCTCGCGAGGGGGAGCCGTGAACCGGGTCAGGCCTTAATCGGAGCAGCCCTAAGCGGGGTACTCTTGTGCGAGAGCCGCTTGGCGGCAGAGCAACTTTTCCGTCACTAGTCGTTCGTCACTAGTCATTTGTTTTCCGGAAGACTCCAATGACTTCTGGCACGTAACGAATGACCAAGGACCAATGACCAATGACCAAAGAGTATGTCGTCGTCGCCCGCCGTTATCGCCCACAATCCTTTCAGGATCTCGTCGGGCAGGGGCAAGTTTCGCAAGCTCTCGGCAATGCGATCAATACGAACCGCGTTGGGCACGCTTATTTATTTACTGGCGCGCGTGGTGTTGGTAAGACATCGACGGCCCGAATCTTTGCCAAAGCACTCAACTGTGTAAAAGGTCCGACGCCGCGCCCCTGCGGCGAGTGTGACATTTGTCAAGGCATCACCAGTGGCGACGATGTTGATGTCCTTGAGATTGACGGCGCAAGTAATCGCGGCATCGACGAGATTCGACAACTCCGGTCGAACGTTAACATTCGCCCTGGCCGCTCGCGTTTCAAGATCTACATCATCGACGAAGTTCACATGCTGACGACGCCGGCGTTCAATGCGTTGCTCAAGACGCTGGAAGAACCGCCCGAGCATGTGAAGTTCTTCTTCTGTACGACCGACCCGGAAAAGATTCCGATCACCGTTCTTTCGCGGTGTCAGCGATTTGACTTTGCACCCGTCGAGACGAATTCGATCCTGGAACGGTTGCAGTTCATCGTTGAATCGGAAGGCTTGGAGGCCGATACGGAAGCACTACACCTGCTCGCGCGCCGCGCGGCAGGTTCGATGCGAGACAGCCAGTCGCTCTTAGAGCAACTGCTCTCGTTCTGCACCGGGCGGATTACCGTCGACGATGTCCACGCGATGCTCGGGACCGCTCAGAGCGGTCGCCTGTCCGAACTTGCGTCGAGGCTCGGCGAGCGAAATGCCGGCGGTGCATTGGCCGCAGTGGATCTTGCGGTGTCAGAAGGTGTTGACGTTGGCCAACTGGCTGAACAACTGCTTGGCTACTTTCGCGACATGATGGCCGCGACGGTGGGCTGTGAAGCGGATTTCATGTTGCACACGTCAACCACTGAATACGCAGAGCTGGTCGAAGCCGGAAGGCGTTTGGGCTTGGAAACGAACCTGGCGGCGATTCAGATCCTGGATCAAAGCATCATGCGTATGCGGCAAAGTACACACACGCGAACACTGCTCGAAATCGCCCTAGTTCGCATCTGTCAGCTCGAAAACCTCGACGATTTGGCGGGCATCGTTTCGCAGCTTCGTTCTGGCGTCGCCCCGGCACCGACGCGGCCTGCCGCTGCCTCGCCGCGGCCGACGTCTCCACCCGCTCCCGTTGCGGAAAAAAAAACGGAAAAAATCCCTGACATAGCTTCTCCGCTAACTGTCGCGGATCGACCGGCGACGCCAATTACAAGGGAATCGGCGACTTCGATTTGGAAGCAAGCTATTGCCAAAATTGAAGATATGACCGCCGACTATGCGGCATTCTGCGACGAAGTAGCAATTTCCGCGCCAAATCGGCTGGTCGCAAGCTTTAAGGCGAGTTATACTCTGCAAAAGGAATCTTGCGAAAAGCCTGAACGCAAAGCCCGAATCGAACAGGCTTTACAGCAAGTCACCGGTCAGCGAATCCACGTTGATTTTGAGGTCCGGCGAGAAGAGGTGAGTGAAGCTGTCCGACAACAGCCGCGACCGTCCCTGCGACAGAGAATGCGAGATTTCGAGAAACACCCGCTGGTGAAACAAGCAATCGACATGTTTGAAGCAGAGATCACGCGAATCGAAGAACCCCCGGCCTGAATGAGAGATGACCGATGTTTAAAGAATTAGGCAACATGGCTTCGATGCTCCGCCAAGCTCAGCAAATGGGTGGCAAGATGCAGGAAGTCGCCGCACAGCTCAAATCGAAGCGAGTCTCGGGGAGCGCGGGTGGTGGGATGATCCAAGTCGAAGCGAACGGGCTCGGGGAGATTCTGAAGGTTAAGATCGACCCGACTCTCAGCGGTGATTTGGAGATGATCGAGGATTTGCTTCCTGCCGCAATGAACCAAGTTTCTACGAAGGCAAAAGAATTGCACGCTGAGATGATGCAGGCAATCACCAGCGATCTGAATCTTCCTGGTTTAGACGAAGCGATTTCCAAACTCACAGGTGGCGGCGCATAGCCTTTTCAGTTGTTCTCTCACATAAGGCGGTAACGGCTCAAGATGGCGCAGCTAACGGAATCAGTTGCACGAGTCATTGACGAATTCGCCAAATTGCCCGGCATCGGGCGAAAATCAGCGGAGCGACTCGCCTATCACGTGCTCCGCGTTCACAAGAGCGAAGCACTCGGACTCGCGGATGCAATTCGCGACGTTCGCGAAAATGTTCGCTATTGCAAGACCTGCTACAACCTGTCCGAGGGCGAGTTGTGTACGATCTGCCGCGATCCGAAGCGCGACCGCACGCAGCTATGTATCGTCGAACAACCGCGAGATGTGATGGCGTTGGAGCAAGCCGCAGTCTTTCGCGGTCTGTATCATGTGCTGCTCGGTCGGATTGCACCGCTGGAAGGGATTGGGCCGGACCAACTGACGATCGAGCCGTTGGTCGACAGGGTGCGAACCGGCGCGTTCAGCGAGGTAATCATGGCTACAAACCCAACCGTCGAGGGTGACGGAACGGCACTCCACATTTCGAATCTGCTGTCGGAGTACCCCGTCAATGTGACGCGACTGGCACGCGGCATTACAACCGGTAGCATCCTGGAATATACGAACAAAGAGATCCTGGCCGATGCCCTCTCGGGTCGGCAGAAATTTTGAAGTCAGATCGAACTCACGAAACACTAGCGACACGCGACGCAAACGCACAAAGACACAGCGATCAGCGAGAAAAAAACGTACGATTGAAGTAGTCGAGCCTTCCGCTCGACGGCGATCCAATTCCGGCAAGACAGGTTTCCCCAATGCGGCTTTCATTCGGCTTAGAGCAGCGGCAAGTCCAAAAGCAAATCATGGCGCCGCGGATGATCCAGTCGATGGAGATCCTCCAGCTGCCAATTTTGGCATTGCAGGAGCGAATCGAGCAGGAATTGAGCGAGAACCCTGTTCTTGAGCTGCTTGAATCCGACGAGAACGCACCCAGCGAAGAAGCAGAACGCGAGAACCCCGATGCACCGTCGGAATCGGAAAAGGAGATGGTCGTCGATGAGAAAGGCGACAACGCGGATGACTTCGAACGTCTCGTCGATCTCGATCGGGAGTTGCCCGAATACTTCGACGACCGGACGCGTTCTTCGGCGAACCGCATTTCCGAGGAATCCGACCGCAAGCACGATGCGATTGCGAACCTTGCGGAACGTCCCGAGTCGCTACACGATTATCTCAATCATCAGCTCGGCGAATTAGAACTGGAGCCGGAGATTGTGAGACTGGCGGAACGCATCGTTTCCACGCTCGACCCGCGCGACGGCGGTTACTTTCGATCCTCGCTTCGAGATCTCCTGCCACCTTCCGCTGGCCCCGAACAACTTGAACTGGCTGAATTGGCCCTGCAAATCGTTCAACAGCTCGATCCGCTGGGCATTGCGTCTCGAGATCTCCGCGAGTGCCTACTGATCCAATTGCGGCCGGACATGCCGTACTACGAAGAGTTAAGGACACTGATCTCCTCGCATCTGGAAGACCTGCGCGACAACCGTCTCCCCGCCGTCGAGAAGGTGACCGGATACACGATCGAACGAATTCAAGACGCTTGGGCGCAACTCCGCAAACTGAATCCCAAACCGGGCAGCACGTTCGCCGAAACGTTCGTGCCGACGGTGACACCGGATGTTCGTCTCGAACAACAAGACGACGGAACGTACAAAGTCGTCATGGACGACGATCGAACTCCGCAACTGTACATCAGCGAGTATTATCGCCAGCGGCTCTCTTCCGGAACGGCGACGGCCGAGGAGCGAGAGTTTATCAAACGCAAGATCAATGCGGCACAATGGCTGATCGAATCCATCAACCAACGGCGTTCCACTTTGACGAAAGTCGCGCAGGCGATCGTTGACTATCAACATCGCTTCCTAGAAGAAGGCCCCGAAGCGATCGAACCCTTGAAGATGCAGCAGATCGCGGATCAAGTCGGCGTGCATGTGACCACGGTCAGCCGCGCCGTTGACGACAAGTGGATTCAAACCTCGCGCGGCATCTTGCCGCTGCGCCGTTTCTTCGTCGGCGGCACGCAAAGCGACGATGGCGAAGAAATCGCTTGGGACGCCATTCGGATCAAGCTGCAGGAAGTTGTTGACGAAGAAGACAAGAGTGCGCCATACAGCGATGACGATCTTGTCGACGAACTGCGCAAGCACGGCTTGAAGGTCGCGCGGCGGACGATCACAAAATATCGACAAAAGATGGGCATTCCCAGCTCGCGGCAACGTCGCGACTGGACCAAGAAATAGTCGGTGCTCCGACAGTCATTGAGTCATGGCCGCCAAGCCCCAATCCAATCGTCGGCAGTTTCTTACCGGGCAGGCTGCTCTGGATGCCGTCTCAAATCTCGTTCCGGATGCGTCGGCGGCTTCCTCGCGCGGCCAAAGTATTGCTGGGCGGCGAGAATCAGAAACCTATCTGCTTCAGATCGAACGTACGGCGATGGCCTGTGAGTTTCAGATTCTGCTGAACGCCGGCCAGCATCCAGGAGCCACGGAGTCGGCACTCGATGCGATGAACCTGATCGAACGCTTGGAAGATCAGCTTTCCTGGTTTCGCGACACCAGCGAACTGACTCGGATCAACCGCACGGCGGCCACGTCGCCGGTGAACGTCGAACGCCGTTTATTCCAGCTGCTTGTGGAAGCCATCGATCTCTCCGAACAGACGGGTGGAGCATTCGATATCACCGCAGCACCACTCTGGAAGCTCTGGGGCTTCCACCGCCGCGAAGGCAAGGTTCCGTCGGAGCGTGAAATCCAGCAAGTTCTCACACAGACGGGCTCCCGTCAGATACGACTCGATACCGACGCGCAGACGATTCAGTTTGTGCGACCCGGCGTCGAAATCAATCTCGGGGCGATCGGCAAAGGTTACGCCTTGGATCGCTGCGGTGAGCACTTGGTCGCGGCTGGTGTCGAGAACTTCCTGATTCATGGTGGCCAGAGCAGTATGCTCGCACGCGGCAGCCGCGCGGGAGATTCGCAAGGCAATCCGTGCTGGACCATCGCGCTTCGTCATCCCTTGAAACCCGACCAGCGCCTCGCCGAGATTCATCTTCGAGATCGTGCTCTCGGCACTTCCGGGGCAGGCAACCAATTCTTTCACTCGGGGGGCAAACGATACGGGCATGTTCTCGATCCGCGAACGGGACACCCGGCCAGCACACTGCTGTCCGCAACGGCGCTTGCTCCGACGGCGGCTCAAGCCGATGCCCTGGCGACAGCTTTTTTTGTCATGGGACTGACAGCCAGCGTCGAGTTTTGTCAGTCGCGGCCTGAGTTCGGCGCTCTACTGGTTTCCGCTGGCGAGCAGGCCGGTTCACTGGAGTTCGTGGCGGTCGGCATCGAAGAGCACGAATGGCAGAGTTACATTTGAATGCCGACGGAAGTGGCAACTCCTGCTGCCAACGCTAGCTATCAATCGAAAAAGGCAAGAAATCGCACTCTCGTCGTCACGCCGATTCCGATACCATACTCAGTGACGTACCTGCTCGGTTTTCGGTGCAGGAAGAACTCCTGCCCCCGAGCCACTCCCTCGTTGAACAACGGAGTGACGACATGTGGCGACGGATTGCCTGCCTCTTGTTGATTATGCTGTTTCAGCATGCGTCACCGGTTCGTGCGGAGGCACCACGTGACATCAGCCTACTCGCACGTTTGAGATGGGCACAGTTCCGACTCGTCCTTGGTCGCATCGAAGTCGCAAACATTCACTCCAGCCAAACTCGAACTGCGACCAGCGGTGACGAAGAGCTTGAGCTAGTCGAGAAGCTTTCGATCAGCGGTGATACCGATATTCCCAGTGTTCGCTACGAGCGACTCACGCCAGACGGCCTCATAGCGATTGCCGTGATTGATGGCAATCGTGTCGAGATCGATCGGATCGCGACATCGCCCGAAGTCGTGCCGGTTAGCTTCCGTCAGTATCCTGGTGCTGACATCGTCCTCCGAATCGGAGATGGCGCGGGCAGTCAGACGCATCGCGCTTCGACACTGTGGCACCTGATGGTCGCCGCACCGGCGGCTTGCGAATTGCACTTGCTGCCGCTGCTCGAACTGATGCAACCCAGTTGGCAAGTCGGCGAGATATTGTCTCGCGCCACGGACGAACTGATTCGCGAGGCGGAGATGAGCGACTTCGACACCCGGCATGCAGCTCGGAGTTTGATCGCAAAGCTAAAAAGTTCAGACTTCACAACCCGGCAACAGGCTCAAGAGCAACTCTGTGAACTCGGTCTCGGTGTGCTCCCTTACTTGAACCTCATTGCGGACTCGGATGTGACTCGAGAGCAACAACGCCGCCTGGATCAAGTACGCATCAAGCTTCGAGGCAAAGAAGCGGATTCGCCGGAACGAATCGCGTTATGGCTCGTCGAAGACGAACGAATCTGGCTGTCGCTGCTCTCGCATGACGAACTGCCTGTCCGGACGCTGGCAGCAAGTCATCTGGGCAAGCGTTTCTCGCAGCCGATCGACTACGACCCGGATGGAACACCGCTCGAACGGCAGCAACAGGTAGCGAGAATCAGAACCCGCCTCGTACGGCGTTAGTGATTGTGTCCAGAGACGCGATGCGTCGTCGGATCGATTGTGTACGCAGTGTGGTCCGTGGGACACAACGGAATCGATTCCGGAAAGTAATCTTCGCTTTCTAGATCCGATAATTGTGTCGGCGGTGTGCCGTGGTCGAACATGTACTTTTCGATCGCCGAGTTAATAGAGCTGCGATACTTCAAACAGGCTTTCTGCTTGGCGGAAAACGCATGGAACGCTACTCGCGGCAAAACAATGCTTGCGATGATCGCCATAATCGTCACAACCGCGAGCATTTCCAACAACGAAAACGCTCGACGTGCGGGCCGGGGGCCGCTGATTGCCATTGCCATTTGAACTTCCTCATCCGGGTTAACCAACAACTCTAGGTTACGAATTCGTTCGTTCGGGAACGCGATAAGGCTTTTTGCTACCTCGCCATCGAAAAGGGCGCGCGTACGGACTCGCCGCTTGAGTTCGTCAGGCCAGTCCGCAAGAATGCGATCAGTTTCGCCAACGCGGGCGTATCCGTTCTTTCCATCCAACAGAATCGAAAAAACGTCTATCGCTGTAACTGAATTCGGTCGACGAGCCCTGACTGCTAGAACCGGAAGTTCGCACCGAGGCTCAAACCGTGAACCCAATACGAACCGGAATCGAGCACGAAGGCACTGGGCGGATCGTTCAACATTGGATCGATCTGGTTGCCTGCTTGTGCAACACTGCTCCAGTAGATAAAGCTGTAGCCAAACGCCAGATCAAGACACTCCGTCACGGAATAGCGACAGTTGATTCCCAACTCTGGCGATACCGCGAATTCGTTGCCCACATGTTGGCCGCTGTTGGCGGTGCCCGCCAGCGGCCCCGGAATTGTATTCGTCGTTGCCGCCGGGCCAGGAGTGACGATCGTTGTTTGGCCACTGATGTTCACTGCCTGACGCATGTTACCGAACGCCAGCTTCGCCAACAGATCCACGTTCCAATTACAATTCTCATAGGTCGCAGCCAGCCCGATCAGTCCTGCATGAAACTCGTTGCGTGCGTAGAATCGCTCACTCGTGGTAAACGTCGTTCCGGCGTCGATGCCGGGCACATTGATCGCCGCCGTCGCGGAATTGATGTTGAAGTCTTCGTCGATGCGGCTGAACTGGTATCCGCCCAGCAGGTCCAATCTTGTCGTCGCGCTCCGCGCCGCTTGCCAGCGGAAAAGGAAGTCGCCGCCGAGAACATTCGAGTTGCTCGTAATGTTCACATTGCCCGGACCCGTAAAGCCTGGGTATGCAAGTAATGTTGCCTGTTGCGTCATCGCGACGGGATCGCGGAACGGCCGAGCCAGGATCGGAAACGTCGTCGAGTCGGCAGCGAAGCCTATCCGCGCCTCGCTCAACGCAAAGAAGCGTCCTTCGACGCCGCACGTTTGGCAATCATTCAGCCAGCTACCAATCGTGACGCGTCCACCCGGTCGGGCCTCTTCGCCGATCGTCTCGTTGCCGAACAATACGGTCGAATTTGGCAGCACACCGGCAACGTCTTGCGCCGTGCCATCTGGGCTCGTGGTCACAAGTGGCGGGAAGTTTTGGCCCCGACGCCACCACAATAGATACTCGACGGAGCCCCAAGTCCTGCTTAGTACCACGCAGCTTGAATCGCAACCTGCGACGCCGCATGAGTCGCACGAGTCGAGGAACATATCTGACTCGATGACAGAATCGATCATCTGAGGCGACTCAACGGCGTCTTGAAACGAGGCATTATTGAATGAAGCCGTGCGGTTGATCGGTCGAAGTGCTGTCGACGTACGCAGTTCAGCACCGTCTGCGATCGCCACCGCGGCGATAGCAAACAGAAGGCTCCCGACAGTTACGCGAAGATTTCGTAATCTCACTGCAAGCTTCCTTGAAGATGATTGAAGCGCTGTCCTTGGCTGCAATGCCAGCATCTGCCTGGGGCCGCGATATGGAATAGTTCATCCACGCACGACAGGCCATGGCGTGACACAATCTATTTCGGTCGTATCGATTGTGCCAATTAAGAAAACTTGGGGATTCGGAGCGACTTTGCGGATCAGGCGACAAATGCGGCCTCCCAGCCACCCGCGTCAGCTACTATTGCGTCCAACTTGTCACTCAATTCAAGTGTCGCGGTGACGGTTGCGACAATTTGGTGATAGCATTGCAACGTCCTGGGACTGAAAGCCTTCCGATCACGCAGCCACTTCCGGCAGACTTGGTGGGCACCAACCTGAAAATTCCAGACGCGTTCGCTGGCCGGCACGACGGGCCCTTGCTTCCCTAGCCAAATCTCGTCTGCGGAAAACCGTGGATATCCGCCCCCAAGAGCCACGTAATCTTGCGATCCGACGGATGGTTCCTCAGTTGTCTCCGACTCCAATAAATGGAGCTTCACCAGCCGTTCGCCGACACCGCGAAACGCGTTCCAGACCTGGCGATGATGTGGCAGCACGATGCGTGGAAAGTCCCGACGTAAGCTCTCGCGATATCGCAAGCGGTAAGTCGGCGTGTTAAACAACGCATAGATATAGTGAAGAACGTCGATTGGGCCGAACACATTATCAACGGACGATTCTCCGCTCGCATCCCATGCCAGGCCGAGTCGCGACTCGATCGCGGCCACTAACTGAGGCGAAAGGTTTACCGTTCTCGTGGCACTATCGGAATCGAGCCACAGCGGGAAGATCGACTCGCTTCCACGGTTATCGGAGCGAATCAGTCCGTCGATGGCGATCGTATCCGTGATCCAAAAGTAGCTGCACGGGCCGTTGGGCGGCATCTGTCGGCGGGCTACTAAAGCGAGATTGGGGCGGGCCAGCATGTGGCGCATGACGTCCTGACGCGACCAGTCGATCATCCAATCGGCCCAAACAATCGTTCGACGATCAAACGGTCGATACAGACACGGCCGAAACAAGTTAGTCCAATCCGTCTCCTGCATCATCCGTCGCCGAGCATCCGCTAGTTTCCAGCCACGCGTATCGCCAGGCGGATACTTGGTCGATCGACCGTTTGTGAAGAAACGACTTCGGATTTCTGCGTCCGACACGGATTCGTCGCAGAACACTCGCAAACGATCGGCTAAACTGGCTTCGTCAAACGCAACCACAAAGCTGTCGCGAGCAGTGACTACGGCTGTCGAGTTGACTGGCATCGCGTCGTTCAATGCCAAGCCGGCTTCGTACTCGGGATGACTCTTCTTGTTCGTCGGCACAAACAGGTAGTGCGGAGATCGCGGTATGATTTGTGTTCTCGGCACTCGATCATCTTCGGCGATAGCCTCAGACTTCGCTTTGCGGGTGCCCCACACTTCGCGATGCGTCACGCAAGTCGTCGCCTGCGAGCCGATCCTGGAAAAGATCCCGATCGCCACCCCCTGTTCGATTTCAAACATCCCCTCGTCGCTGCCACCGTCGGGCGTGACCTTGTTTTTTTTTCGATTGCCGTGCAAGTCGAAGACGTCGATCTGCTGAAACGTTTCGAGCAAGGCGTGCCGCATGCCCCGAAATGTCGCGTTGTCCAAGTAGCCATGATTCGTAACGAAGCCCAGGACTCCAACGCCCGCTCGCTCGATCTGCCACTGGGCATAACGCATGAACTTAACGTAGTCGTCTTGCAGCCATAGCTTTCGCTCGCCGAGCGGCTCGCCATCGACCTCATAGTAACTGACTACCGGTAGATCACTTGGGCCGGTTCCTCGCAGCAACTTTCCCACCCAATTCGACGGATTACTTGAGATACCGCGAAATGGCGGGTTACCGAGAACCACGGTGAAGGCGACTCGCGACAGGGAGTCGCACAGCACGGTTGTCAGGTCATTCACCGCGAGCTCTGCAACGATGGCCGGGTCGAGCAAGGTATCCGCAACGGAAAAGCGGAACTGTTCTTCGGCTTTGAAGTCGTACTCAGTCTCGGCCAGCTTTCGAGCAATCGCGATTTGCGAGATAACGCAGGGCGTCACCATCAACTCGACGGCGAAGACGCGCGGCAACAGATGTCGCGGCACGTACTCATTCCAGCGAGCAGCAATTTCATCCTCGCTCCGCTGCTCAGCTCGCCACCGCTCTCGCATCGTGCGGTGAATCCGCTCGACGACTTCTACCAGGAAGACACCGCTCCCGGCCGCCGGGTCGAGAATCCGCACGAACGGCTCGTCGCCAGATGTTCCCTGGGGAACTAGCAACTTCGGCCCACGCCGTTGCATCTCGCTCCAGGTCGTTGTATCTGCCAGTCCGTCCGCCAAGCCAAGTCGCTCGCGAAGCGTCGTGTCGACGCGCTCCACAATATGTCGCGCAATCACCCGAGGCGTATAAAAGACGCCACGCTCGGAGCGCCTGCTCGGATCGCTAGCGGCGAGAAAGGATTCGTAAAACAGGAGTGGATCCGAGGACGAATCAAAGGGCATTTGTCGTAGGTAGCCGGCCAGCGAACCGGTATCTTGCTCCGCTCGCAACACGGACAGCAATTCAGCGACGAAGGGCGAGTAGCTCGCGGATCGCTTCAAAGTTGCGGCGATTCCGTCATCGGATTCGTGTGTTGCGTACACGATTGTCCACGCCAGGGCCTCCGCACAGGCATCTCGAAACCCCGCTTCCGATATGTCGCAACCAGTAGTTCGTTCCAGCCACGGCCTGAACGCTGCAAGGTTTGCACCTGTTCGGTCCATCGTCGCGTCAAGGGATCGCCGCACGTAAGTTTGCAGCTCGCCAACCCAATTCGTCAGCCCATTCGACTTCCGTGTCACTTCGAATCCTTCTACAAACAATCGTTGGTGTTCTGTCGACGCTGGAGTTAGGCGGCACTTGCCAGAGATTACGAATCCCACGTGGCCCCAATGACAGACATGATAGCAGCGCCGGCGGCGTTGCTGTATTCAATATTTAGGATCTCGAATGCCGAGAATCGTGTGTACGGTCTAGATGGTCGATAGAACCTTGCCGCACCACTTAACAATTGATTGGGCTTCGAGCTACGAATGTCTGCCTCATGTCTTTCCACTCGTGCAGGGAGGAACAAATTGAGACAGGCACCTCGCAACCATGTACAAACGTTGGGAAACACGCACAGCAGCTTGGAGCCAGTCCCATTTTTTCACAGCCGCAGGGCGTCAGCCGATCCTGTAATTGGAAGCTTCCCATGAGTCACGATTTTCACCCACCCACGGTCCCGTTTGCGACCCCGGTACCGCCGAGTCACTACACCGTCCTTGTCGTTGACCAGGACCCGGAGGCTGCTGATCGGGTGATCGCCGCCTTGCGAGGCGCTGGAGTACGGGTGTTGCGTGCTACGACGGGAATGCAGGGCTATTTACTCGCGATTAGCAAAGATCCGGACGCCATTGTGACTGAACTGGGGATGGCAAATGGCGGCGGGGCCGACATGTTGGAGTGCCTGAAAGACAGTCCGGAAACGCAGGATATTCCGGTCATTGTGCATACGGCACAGAATTACCCCGGAATGCGACTCCATCTCGAGCGGCTCGGTGCCTGTGCGGTGATCGACAAAGCCGAGCATCGCATCGGCTACCTGTTAGAGCGTGTCGAGCGATTGCTGGCCGGCTAACTCAGTCGCGTCCTAGGCTAAAAAAGGTCTAGTTTGCGTAGAACTCGAGAACTCAGGGGTCGGCGTCTGTGATTGATTCAACCGACGGGAACCGCATTCAGAGCACCCCCCCCAAGATTTTGAAAAATGGCGATCCGTTGCGGGGAGAGCGGGGTTCAACATTCCCAGAGAAGAGCGTCTATCGCTTCTCTTGGCGAACTGAGTCCCCCCCCCTTACTTATATAACTATCTCCGTCTATGAATTCATCCCAACACTCGAGCGAAAGGTCAGCACGACACCCATTCTAAACTCACCCAATTTCTTCTCGTTTAATTGATGTCTTGTGCCGTCCAGTGCGGCGTTCTTTTTCTAGTTCTAAAAGGTCAATTCCATGTCCAGGAACGTACGTCAAGGTTTTACATTGGTAGAGTTGCTTGTAGTGATCGCCATTATTGGCATCCTCGTCGCGTTGTTGCTTCCAGCAGTTCAGGCTGCACGAGAAGCCGCCCGCCGAATGCAGTGCAGCAATAATTTGAAGCAAGCAGGCATCGCTATTCACAACTATCACGACACCTACAAGGTGTTTCCCCCGGCGCTTTTGAACAGCGGGCATGTCAGTCAAGGTTACGTGACCGCCAATTTCCCCGAGGGGCCGCGCAATCACTCTGGCTGGCTGTTCTTGCTGCCATTCATCGAACAGCAACCATTGCACGACCAAATCAACTTCAACGTCGCAACCTCCGAACGTAATAATTCCAGTCTGACACCAGCACCCATTTCGGTGGTGAACGATCCATTTACGAGTCAGCGCGTTCCCGGTTTGGAATGCCCTTCCCATCCGGAGACCGGTCAGACTCTGGTTGGGACGACCCAACCGTACATCTTCCGGAATGCGCGACGGACTAACTACGTCTTTTCGTCGGGTGAAATGACTGATGGAAATTCAAACTGGCAGGCTAACTCGGGCGACATTCGTCAGGGAGCTTTTGGCAACAACGGTGCAGAGAACTTCGCGGCAATTACAGACGGCACTTCCAGCAGTCTAGCCATGGGCGAAGCGGCCGGTGGTCGACAGAAGACCTCGACGAATTACGGGCCTTGGGGATTACAAGGCACTCACACCTGCTGTCATGGCCGCGTCCATACCAGTTCCTCAACGGTGCTCGATGCAACGACATTTCTTCCGGGCGCGAATTGCTACGACCAAAACTTCAACATTAACAGTGACTACAAGAATAATCTGTGCGCTGGCCCGGTGGCCGCGAACTTTAAAAAGTCCTATGCCTGGACATTCAACAGCTTACATCCGGGTGGTGCTCAATTTGTCCTGTGTGATGGGTCGACTCAGTTCCTCGCCGAGACGATTGATTACCTGACATTGGCTCGTCTGGCTTTCATTCACGATGGCCAGCCGACACAGGTTCCCTAACTCGAAGTCCGTTGCGTCTGGTCGCTCGCATAGTGCGGCCAAACGCAACTTTAGTTGTTGATTTCACATTTCGCATGGCGGAGAAGCCACGCTGTAAGACTAGTCAATCGAAAGTACTGCTAAACATGAAGAAATTTGCGTTATTGATGATGCTAATGGTTGTCGTAATGAGTATCTCTGTCGGATGTTCTAAAGACCCGGGAGTTGGGGTGCCAGCAACCCCAGAAGAAATCCAGAACGACCCAGCAGTTAACGAACCGGGTGGCGTGTAGTCGTTCGGTAACTCGACGTGAGCCGAACCTCAAGGCACGTGTCGGCAAGCTTCTATTTCAGGCGTACGCACTTCCAAAGTGCGTACGCCTTTCTTTACACGAGAGAGCTCAGGGGTCAGGCGTCTTGGCTTGATTCCCGCTCTTGCTCGCGCACGCGTTGTCGGCCACGCGGACGGCTCGTGGACTCCAAATGGAGACGTCTGGCAGTTGATTCCACCCATCCTTCCTCTCCCAGGGGACGGCCCCGCTGAGCGAGAAGCGAATGGCGGCCAGTTCGCCTTCGGTGAGAGGCTCAGAACTCCTGATC
>CAUJKL010000707.1 GCA_963204995.1 Planctomycetota bacterium
TGGCAGTCAGTAAGAGTAGCGTCGGTCGCAGACGTTTACCACCGAGAAGGCATCCGTACCGAACCAGTTCATCGACATAGGGATGATCACTGCGAAGTTCGGATTTGAGGATGCGTTCCACTTCCGCCAATTCCGACTCGATCGGACCATAAACGTCCGGCAAGGAAGAAGTGGAGTTTGTTACTGGCTCAGATACGGATCGGGTCACGCTGTCGGTCCTTAGGCGTGCGGTTGACGTAAAAAATGCCCGCTGCGTCCACCGGACTTCTCTTCCAGTCGGACTTGCTCGATCACCATCTGGCGATCGACGGCTTTGCACATGTCATAAATCGTCAGTCCCGCCACGGAGACGGCAGTCAGTGCTTCCATCTCGACACCCGTGCGAGCCGTGACGCGAGTCGTCGCTTGAATCTCGACACTACGATCGTCGGGAAATCCGAATTCGATCGACACTGCGTCCAGACCGACAGGATGGCAGAGCGGTATCAACTCGCCCGTCCTTTTGGCGGCCATGATGCCCGCGAGACGTGCGACTTCCAGCACATCCCCCTTGGCGAGTTGTCGGTCGCGAATCAGCCGCAGCGTTTCGGGTGCCATCGAGATTCGACCGGAAGCTCGCGCCACTCGATCGGTGACGGCCTTTTGGCTCACATCCACCATCCGACTGGCACCCGTTTCGTCGAAATGGGAAAGCTCGCTGGACACGGAAATTGTTACTCCGGAATGCCTGCCGACGGATGCCACGATCATCTAAACCGAACATTGTAGACGACTTAACGCAATCGTCGAGGGCCTGTTAACGCCACGGACTGTAACGACAACCGTAAATCCAGACGACAGTTAACGGGTTGGCGCGAATTCTCCCGGAACTTTCCGCTAGCAGCTACGTCTAATCTACAGTTAAGCAGAGTAGAGAAGGCCCTCAGCTTCGGCTGAGGGTTCTTTCTAAAAAGTCTTTTCAAAGATCGCTCGCATTCGTCGAGCGAAGCATTCGCCAGCTGATATTCGTGGAAGTTCGTGTCGGAACACACCTCGCCACTTTTCGGTTCGAGAGGAGAAGCCATGATCCACCTAACCCACTCTGGTTCCAGCGGAGGTCGCCCGCTGTGCAATTGTCACCGCGCGGCACACCAAGCCATGGGTGATTCCTTTCTCGCGATGGTATACGCCTCGTCCAGTCTCATGGAGAGCGACGAGTTGTGCCTGGCGTGCCGATCGATACTGGAAGGCTGGAAAGATTCCCGCGAGATCAATTCTCCAGCTCCCATCGAGTGGTTGGATGTCGAAGAAATATCACCATCGATCGCGATTCCCATGGGGTAGGCTGGGTTCATTAAAGTCACCCAGGGTGCGCTGCGCGACCCTGGGCTATATTGTTTAACGGCTTCGCCGTACAAGAAACTGTCGCACACTTCCGGAGCTTTACAGCCCCGAAAGCGGTTGTGCCGATCCTTCGGGCCGAAGATACGGCGCAAAGATCGAACCTCACCAACCACGTTACAAGCCTGAGGCCAGACGAGCCGCGCTGCGGCGTCTGCATCTGCGCGGGTAGTTTCGACGCTTACGGCGTACCCGACCGTAACACCGAAGAGACTGCGGCGCGTTGAGCCGAGCGGCAGATGTCCATCAGTTCGAGTGTCAGCTCGAAGATCTCTGAAACATCTTCTGACGAAGTGGCGCTGTCGCTCAATCTGCCCGCCAGCGTTTCCACATCCGTCGCTCCGGCACAGGCGGCGGTCGCTTGCAGTCGGCCGGCCAAGGCTTCGATTGTGGCGAGGTCTTGTTCGTCGAGGGCCCGTGCAAGTTCTTCGATCTGAGTCGCCATTTGCATCGCGGATTGGCGAGACATGTTGCTCGTTGATGACTGAGTGAACTTGGGGTCGTCGGCGACGATGTCGATGAAACGCTCAACGAGTTCTGGATCGAACTGCGTGCCTGCACAGCGTCGGAGCTCGGCAAACGCTTCGTTGCGCGTGCGAGCCTTGCGATAGGCCCGATGCGTGACCATCGAATCGTAGGCGTCAGCAATCGCGAGGATTCTGGCTCCCAAGGGTAACGCGTTTCCGGCTGGCAGACGATTGACCGCGTCGCGCGAATCATAAGGGGCTTTGTGGAGTCGAATCACATCCACCAGCGGCTCGTAATAGAACGCCGAACCAACGATCTCGACACCGATCCGCTCGTTCATTTTCATGACACGCCACTCTTCGGAAGTCAGCTCGCCCGCCTTGAGCAAGATGGCATCGGGAACGCCGATCTTACCAATGTCGTGCAACAGCGCCGCGATCTCCAAGAGGTAAGCTTCGCTGACCGACATCAAACTCCTTGCGACCGCGACGCACAGATCTGCGACACGCGTGCTGTGGTCCGCCGTTTCGGCGTGCCGGTAGGACAGGGCGGACATGAGCGAAGCGACCGCCGGGAACGGAATATGTGTATGCGACGAAGTCTTTTCTGTACTTTGCTTTGTGCGACGAACCTTGGATTCGTCGACCTCAATCTTTTCCATTTCCCGTGTGTAGGCGACGACTTGATTGCGGCCACTCCGCTTGGCAACGTACAGGCATTTGTCTGCTTGTTCGAGCATCTCTTGCGGACTGCTGGCACCGAGATGGATCGACGATACGCCAAGGCTGGCTGTGATCTTGAGGATCTCAAAATCGATCTCCGACATCGTAACGCGAATCTTCTCGGCGAGAGCCACCGCACTCTGCACGTCATAACCGGGCAGCAGGACACAGAACTCCTCGCCACCAAAACGACAAACCAGTCCCTCGTCACCCACTTGTTCACGCAAACAAGCTGCCACGCCCTTGAGCACCTCATCGCCCTTGGCATGCCCGTGATTGTCGTTGATCGATTTGAAGTGATCGATATCGACCATGAAACCGCAGAGTGGCTTGTCGTCGGTCTGCGCGTCCTTCCAATGTTGGTCGAACAGCGGGAAGAAGGAGCGTCGATTCATACACTCGGTCAGCGGGTCGATCGTGGCCAGCAGCTTGAGTTGCTCGTTCTGTTCTTGAATCTCCTCGCGCGACGCCTTCAGCGTCTTGAGCATCTTCAGCAGCTCATACTTCTTAACCTCCAATTCTGTTACATCATCAAAACTGGCCAGCGCACCGCGGCTCTTACCATCCTCGCCGTAGATCGGTGCCACGTTCACGTGAAATGACCGTTCGTCGTATTCGCCAGTCTTGAGCTGCAACGGCACACCAATCCGTTGCGTATTGTCGCGAAGCGAGTCGTTCCAGGGCAGGTTCTCGGGATCTTGCTCACCAAGCCAAGGCAGATCCGCTGCAATTCGCCCCTGCAACTGATCGGGGCCTTGTCCGACGGTCGTGGCAAACGACTTGTTCGCCATCACGATGCGGCCTTGTCCGTCGAGCACCAGCAGGCCTTCGGCGAGCGTATCGAGTGCCGCACGAACTCGCTGGGGCATGACTCGCGAAGGATCGAGGTGCATCAAGACTCGGCGCAACCAGAAGATGAAGAGAATCGCGTTAAAGCACGTGATGAAGATCGCAAACTCCATGAACTGCGATATCCAGCGGGTTGTCGAGCCAACGGATGCGACTTGCTGGAAAGCGACTTCCACGTTTCCCCACTGCTTATCTTCTGCGGTGATCGGCACGTAGATCTGGGCGTCGGTGGACTGCCCGTCGCTGGTCCCAGTCCAGCTCGCGGCATGATTTCCCACTTGAATCACAAGCTCGCCGCCTTGGCGTCGTAACGCGGCCGAGCGAACGTCATCGTTGCGACTCACGAAGGCGTTCAAATTCTGTTCAATCCCACGAAGGTCACCGCGACTCGCCAACATCGAGCAATTGATCGCCAGCGATTCACACAAAGCAATCCGTCCCTGCAAACGAATCTTTTCTGCGTCGGGATAGAGCCCCGAGACGCGCGCAATCAGAACCCCGCACAGCGAGAGCAGTGCTAAACAGACCGCGATCCGAAATGAGATGGTGATACGTTTCATGAGAAAACTTGGTCAGCGGACAACTTCGCAACTTCGTAGACCGCGCGGAGCTGTACCGCAGTGTTATCCAAAGTTAGCACGCAGCAACGTGTTAGCATGATTTGGCAGCGATGAAACGCGACACTTCGAGCAAGATGAGTGAAGGTCGATCGTCTGCATCCGACGACCAGCGTGTTCCGCACAACCGGATTCATGCGGATCGTTCATCAACCGCGACCTGAGGCCGAAGCTGCGGAAGATTCCGAATCTTTCCGTGAACGCGATTGGGCGATATCCGCGAGCGATTCATCGTCATCATCCTCACCACCGGCTCTGCGATTGCCTTCAATGATCGGCAGCGGGTCGAGTGACCGCCACGTCGGAATCGTCGACAAGAAGCTCGCTACCAGGAAACTGCCGCGCAACGCCCAGATGACATACCCTGTCGAGAGGGCTGCCGTGACAACCGTGGCCGTACCGGCGATGTGGTCGATGCGATCGCTGCTCGTTTCAATCTGCTGATGGAGAGTGTCGAGTTGCTGCCACAGAACGCCACGCTGGAGCTCCGTCAAATCGAAATCGACGACCGGAGCGGCGAGATCGACCGAGCCGAAACGTTGCGCACCGAGTCCATCTGGCCGCGAGGAGCCCGACGCCGAGCCGACTCGCGCGGAGCCTGCTCGAATTACTTCGGCGATCACTCGCTGTGCCGCGCCAGCATCCGTTTCAGCCAGAGCGAAAGTCGTCTCTGCTGGCGCGATTTTGAGCTTCGAATCATCATTCGTGGTTCCAGGAGCTCCCGAACCGACGGCGGGACCGTGTTCGTTGTTCCCCGCGTCCGGATCGTTCGGCGACACCGGCGTTCCAGCGGGTGGTGACGAGTCGTTCGATTCGCTATCGCCGGGATCTTGTGTTGGAGGCGGGCCGGGGGCCGGTGTTGGAGTAGGGTTAGGATTCGGCACGATCGGAGCCGCAGCAACTGCAACAACTTCGATGGAAACCGTCGTGGGTGGCGAACTAAGCGTTCCGTCGGTGGCGACGTAGGTAAACGATGTCGTGCCGGAGAAGTTCAAATTCGGAACGTAGGTAAACGATCCGTTCGCATCCAACGTCAAGGTTCCCGTCGCGGGCTCGCTCACCAGCAGGACCGTCAACGGATCGCTGTCGACGTCGCTGTCGTTGGCAAGCAATCCGGGTACAACAATCGATAACGTCTTGTTGTTGTCGACGGAATAGCTTTCGGGGAATGAAACCGGCGCGTCGTTCTGACGGACGATGTTGACGGTCGCGGTTGCCAAATTACTCGAAAGCGTGCCGTCGTTGGCCACGAATTCGATAATTCGCGCGGTCGTGTTGGGGTTCTGGGACGCGTTCTGATAAGTGATGGTGCGGAGAACCTGTTGATAGTTGGCAATCGAATCGACGCCCGACAACGTTAACACACCGGCAGTGTAGTTGGCCGTGATGCTGGTCCCGGTGGTATTGGCCGCGAGGACTTCATTCGCTCCGTCGAACTGATTTATCAGCACAACTTGCAACGAAACGAGTGTCGCGCTGTCGACGTCCGTCAGCGTGGCATCGACATCCGCGACGCGTACAGGGCCGGCATCTTCGACGAACGTATTCGCAAAATTGGCACCAAGCTGCCCGCTGCTGTTGTTCGCGTCGAGGTCGATCTGCGGAGCGTCATTGACGGCGGCAATGTTAATGACGGCAATGGCACTCGTTGCTTGCGGACCGCCCGAGCCCGTGTTGCCTTGGTCGCTCACCGTTATGTTTAACAACGTACTCGGCAAAGGTGTATCGCTGGCGTTTAGGTAAGTGATGCTGCCAGTACTGGTGCCGGTCAGCAGGTTATCTATTTGGGCGATCGTGCCGGTGAGCGTGACCGTTCCTGTGCCGTTTCCACTAGAAATCACCACACCGCTGTTGCCTTGAGCGATGGTGATGACTCCTTCACCCACGCTCAACGTTGCGCTCGCCCCGCTCCCTGTTTCATCGACATCCGACACGCTGAACCCGGTGCCAGCGATTGCGAGTCCGATTTGCTCCACGGCACTCAATGCAGAAACCGGCCCGGTGACGACTGGCGCGTCGTTGACCGCAGCAATGTCGATCTGGATGTTGTCGACATCTTGCAAAGCTCCACCCGATCCCGTGTTGCCTTGGTCGTTCGTGGTCACGGTCAGCGAGTCGGCCGCGACGCCGAATACGTGCAAGCTGCCGGTGTATCGTAGCGCAGCCAGTGTGCCATTGACATCTGTAACCGAGCCTTGAATCGTCAAGTCGTTCGTGCCGCTTGCTCCCGACGAGATCGTTGCAGCACCGAACAACGCGACATCGAGCCTGCCGTTGGTGACTTGCAGGCGAGTCGTGATGTTGCCGGACGCCGCATCGAGATCCGCCACGCTGATACCGGAAATGATGGTTGGCGTATCTTCGGCGACGGTCTGCGTACCGGGCACTGTGTTCACCGGAGCATCGTTCACTGTACCGATATCGACATTGACAGTTCCAAGTGTGACCGTGCTGCCACCGCCCGTACCCGTGTTCCCGTTATCCGCAACACTGACCTGAATCGTGTCCGCGTTGTTGCCGTTCGTGTCTGGCGTGCCGTGCAGGTATGTGATGTTACTCGCCGTGTTCAGGAACGTGTTCAGATTGGCCAGCGTACCATCCAATGTCAGCACGCTCGTGCCACTACCACCAACCGTCACGCCGCCACTCGACGCTGCCGACAGATTGCCGCCAGCTGCGGTTGAGAGCGTGACCGTCAGGCTTCCCGCACCAGCGTCAACGTCGCTCAAGTCGATCGCTGACAAGTCAACATTGCTGGTCACGTCTTCCGTCACCGCCACATCCGTCGGCAAGGTTCCGGCATTGGTCGGATCGTCGTTCGTTTCGTTCAGTGTAATCGTCGTTGTGCCGAGGTTGCTGGCGTTCGTGCCGTCGTTGGCCACGAAGGTGATAACGCGCGCGGTCGTATCGGGATCTTGCCGCATGTTGTCGTAGGTCACGGAACGCAACACCTGCTGATAGTTGGCTACCGTATCGACGCCGGTCAGACTCAACACACCGTTCGCGCTGTCGTAACTCGCACTGATCGAAGTTCCGCCCGTATTGGCACTCAGCATTTCGGCCGCGCCGTCCAACAAGTTCGTGATCGTGACGGTCAGCGAGGCAAGCGTCGGCGAGTCTGGGTCGAACAGAGTGGCGTCTGCATCGGCGATGTTGACAGGTGGTCCATCTTCGGTCCACGCTACCGCGAAGTCGGCACCGGACTGGCCGGAGCTGTTGTTTGCATCCAGATCGAGTATCGGATTCGGACTCGCCACCGTGACCGCGATGCTGAACTCGGACGTGTTGCCGGTCGGATCGGTCGCCGTCGCCGCGATCACCTGCCCCGTCGTGACAGAGACGCCGATCAAAGTCGTGTTGATCGGCGCGTTGCCACTGCCGTCGGTGGTGACGGAAGCCGTAGCGAGATAGACCTGTCCTTCGCCAAAACCTGACGCATCGGCAAGCGGGCTCGAATAGAAGTGCAAATCGAACGTCGTGCTCGCAGTACTATTGAGCGTTCCCAGGATCGTCGTGTTGCCACCACTGCTGGCTGCCGACACGAGCGCCGGGAAGTTTTGCAGGTTATTGGCACCCGTATCAACGTCCCCAAGATCGTTCGCAGTTACGCCTGCTGCACCCAGGTCGATGCCAAGTCCCGTGTTCGTGTGAATCGAGTTGCCCAAGACCCGGTTGCCGGTCCCGGCTTGTAGCGACACGCCAGCACCGCCATTGAAGGCGATGACGTTGCCCTCGACCCTGTTACCGGAAGAAGCAATGTCCACACCAACGTTCGTGAAGTGATCGATGACCAGACCGCGAATCGTACTGCCATCGCTGCCAATCAACAGCCGCAAGCCAAATGCGGAGGCCCCCGCCAACGAGCCGTCGATTACTACCACCGGAGTTCCGGCGAAGTCCGGTTCGCTCGTGCCGTCAAGGATAATCGCGTCGGTAATTGCGGGCAGTGCGCTGAGCGGTTGAATAATGTGCGGGCCTACTCCGGCAATGTTGAAGTTGATTAGATCGGGGGTCGCGCCGTTGGCCGTATTGTTCGCAGCCAGCATTGCTTCACGCAGCGAGATGAATCCGTCGACACCTCGATTCGCCATCAGCGCACTGATGCTGCTAGTGTCGCCGTCGGCGATGTCACTCGTTGTGTCGATAAAGGTTGTATTGAACACGTCGTTGTCAATGTTGGTGACAGCCACGTCAGCTGCATCGACGCCGTTGTAGTTGCCATCGCCGCTGGTCGCTGCTGCGGTGACGATGGAATACGGAATGTTGCCATCTTGGACGAAGTCATCGACACCCGTGACCGTGACAACTTGTGCCACGTTCCAGTTGGCCGAAGTGAATG